>CAZSUX010000108.1:0-9017 GCA_964610135.1 uncultured bacterium
CTGTTTGATGAGTTCTTGCAGGTCTTTGTTGGTCGCGGCGACTATCCTCGCGTCCATGTGGATGACGGCGCTGCCGCCGACCCGCTGAATCTCAGAGTCGTTCAGGAAGCGCAGCAGCTTCGCCTGCGCCGACAGACTCAAGTCACCAATCTCGTCGAGGAAAAGGGTGCCTGCGTCAGCCTCTTGTATCTTGCCGACCCGAGCCGTCCCCGCGCCGGTGAACGAGCCCTTCTCGTGGCCGAAGAGCTCGCTTTCAATCAGCTCCTTGGGAATCGCCGCGCAGTTCAAAGGTACAAACGGCCGGGCTGCCCGGGGACTCTGCAGGTGAATCGCGCGGGCGACCAACTCCTTGCCGACACCGCTTTCGCCGGTGATGAGCACGCTCGCCGGGGTCGGCGCGACCCGCCGGATGAGGCTCCAGACTCGCTTCATCCCGGCCGACTCGCCGACCATCTTGTACCGCTCCTGGAGTTCGTCTCTCAAGAGCTCGAGCTGCCGCTGCATGTCCGTGGTTTCCAGCGCGTGCCTGGCCGCCACCAGCACACGTCCGGGGTCATGCGGCGACTCGAGGAAATCGGTCGCCCCGAGCTTCAGCGCCGCCACCGCGGTTCTGACGGAGACTTTCTCCGCCATCATGATGACCGGCAGGACCGGAGCGATTCGGCGGGCCTTCTTGAGTACCTCAATACCGCTTGCATCCGGGAGTAAGAGGTCGAGAGCCAGGAGGTCCGGCAGTTTGGCCTTGATCGCGGCGAGTACGCTCCGTCCGTCCGAGAACGACGCGCATCCATACCCGCCTCCGGTCAGCACTTTGTTCAGCGCCGCCGCCGTCTCGGGTTCTCCGCAGGCGACGTATATCGACTGCTTCACTGCGAGCATCCTGCATCCTCCGTGAGGATAGTCGCGGCCGCTATCGGGCGGGCGCGACGGATTTCCGGGCGGAATCTACTCATGGTAACATCAACAATCTAGCGGCCAGCGGCAGCGAAGTCAAGGGGCAGCCGCGCGGCACCCTTCGCGTTTCGCCGCCCATACGTCGGGTTAACTCCCTACTTTCCTCTTCCCGGCTCGCTGCCGAGGAGACTCTTGAAAACCCCACCCAGTCTGGCTTTAACCGGGATGCGGCGTTCGGTGCAGAACGATAGCTTCGGCCTCGAGAGCACCGACCGCAACCGGTAGGTGCCGTCAACCCGAACCACGACGGTATCCTGCAGTATCTGGGGCAGGACGCGCGACAGCGCGGCCATGTCGTAGCTCAGAGGAAAGTGGGTCACCAGCGAATCCCGGCCGCCGAGGGACAGGACTTGAGGCATGTGGCCCTGGCCTATCACCTCACCGCCGATGCTTACCTTGTACTCCATGTCCGATGCCCTTGCCGAAAACCGGTTGCGGTTGTGTATCAGCACGGTAAGGTCCACCATGTTTTCGCTCGGAAACGCCAGCCCTACGAGTTCGACCTCGGCCGGTTTCACTAACCAGCCGCAGCCGCAGCAGACAACCAGAACCAGCAGCAGGCGCTTGGACATCGACCCTAGCATCTATGTTTCGTCAGTAGTCTAGCTATTAGCGACAGCAGAGTCAAGTCTCGGCCGAAACCTCCCCCTGCGTACTGCTGCCGGTCGGCCGCTACTTCTGCCTGGCCTGGCCGAGGATGACGAAATCGACCCGGCGGTTGATCGCGCGGCCGTCGTCCGTGGTGTTGTCGGCGACCGGCCGGGATTCGCCGTAGCCCTTTGCCGTCAGGCGACTTGCGTCGATGCCGAGGTTCCGGACGAGGTAGTCGACAACCGCCTGGGCACGTCGTTCAGAGAGCCGGAGGTTGTATGCGTCCGAGCCCTTGCTGTCGGTGTGGCCCTGGATTTCGACCCTGATTCCCGGGTTCTCCTTGAGGATCTTCGCGGCGTTCTCAAGGGCCGGGTGCGACTGGGGCTGGATGGTCGCTTGGTCGAAGTCGATCCAGGGTGATGACCATCCATTCACTCACAAGTTGGAAGTCCCTGGCCAGCGGCTTGTCCCTTTCAACCAGCAGCCATGCGGTCTGTTTCAGGTAGCCTTTGGACTCGATGATCATCGAGTAGGCACCGGGCATCAGTCGGACCCGGTAGATACCGGTCGCCGGGCCGGTATTGAGAAGGGTCGAATCGGCTTCCGGCACCAGAATCGTCGCGGCCAGCGCCTCGCCGGTCTTCCGGTCTGAGACCCTGCCCGTAACTTCGACGGCGGTAACAACCCGCGGGAGCTCAATCGTCGCGGCGGCCAGTTGGTGGCTCTCGACCATCAGCGGTATGGTTCGACTCTCGTGGCCCTCGGCGCTGGCTTCGACCGTTACGGCACCAGCCGGCACTTTCATCGCCTTGAAGACGCCGGTGCTGGCGTCGGTGGCCAGCGTACCGAGCTGCGGATGGTCCGGGAAGGTGACGGTCGCGGCCAGGGGGGCGCCGGTACTTGCGTCGGTCACCGCACCCGTGATCCGGCCGTACTGACGCCGCGCCTGCCTGCCCAGCGGGGTCGCATAGCCGAAGCCGGCTATGAGTTCGTCGGGCTGCTTCCCGCCGAGCGATTCACCACCGAGGCTGAAAGTGTACCCGACCTTGAGGAACACCGAAGAAGCGCTGCCGATGGCGATTCCCGGCGTCAGATGGATGTGACCGTGCTTGGTGTCGAAGACGCCGTCCGACACACGGTCAGACTGCTGGGACAGCGCCTCGACAAAGACACAGAAACCCCTGCCCTGGAATTCAACTGCCGCTCCGTACTGAGTCAGTCCGGCGACCCTGCCGTAGTTCACTATCACGTTCGGCAGCGGGAGCAGTACGTCCTGCAGTTGGAGAGTCGCCAGCCCGGACCAAGCCAGCTTCGAGGATGCATCATAGGGGAGCCCTCCGGGGTCGAGAACAACCCAGTCCGGGTCGCTGCTCTCGCGGCCAATGAACGTATACGAAGCGGAGCCGCCGAGTTTGAGCACGGGCAGGCTCAGAACCGAGAACTTGCCGCCCGCTTTGAGGTCGCTGAATCCCCAGACGAATGCGTCCGCTGTTTGGGACTTGGGTTTCTGGAACGTGCCGCCCCAAGACCCGAACAGCTCAAGCCCGACGTACCTGGATACAATCGGCGTGTAGCTCAACTCGGGCGCGATGAGGTCGGCAATCCAGCCACTTGAGTTGGGGGCATCGGCGGATGTGTAGAACTCGGCGTTCCGAGCCAGCGCGTGGAGCGAAACCGTCAGGCCGGCTTCCGGCTCGACCAGCGCGTTCTGAATTCGGAACAGACCTCTGCCGCCAGCGAACCCCGGGTACGCGAACACGAGCGCCGGCAGCACTGCCAGTATTAATGCGGCTGTTGACACCCTCACCTTCACATTTCCTCCTGTGATCCCTGCGAGCCGCCGCGAGCACCTGACGGATCCAGCTTGTGACTGGGGCCGGATTTGGGTGGCGGCTGCCGCGCGCCACTGAAGCTGCCACGACCGCATTCAGTCCGCTTCTTCACAACTGCCTCCGTCCCCGTTGATTGACGAAAGAAGCCTCCACGCAGTATTCACTACTCAGCAGAATATTGCCGACGGACGAATTGTCAAGTCTCGCGAAGCCCCCAAAAACCGAGATTGGGGCACACAGACACTAAGAACACCAGGGATACCGCGGAAAGGACGAGGGAGGAGGGATGGCGGTTTTCCCGCATAAGGCGAAGCAGCCGCGTCAGTGCGGCTGCTTCGATTATCGGGAACCGCTATGCCTGGTGTTTCAGGCCTAATCGGGGTGCGGTCTGTATCTTATTGGCCAAAACGGCTCGGGTCGTCGTACAAGTTGCCGACTTCAATCTGGAACTTGCCGGCGGCCTTCACCTCGCGGTTAGCCACCGTATCATAGCCGGAGAACGTCACGGTGGCCTCGATGAGGTCAAACACGTCAAAGTAGTACGGGTCTTCGTCTACGTACTCCGACCACCAGGTCTGCTTGAACGAAGCCGTCACCACGTTCATGTAGAACGAGGTGGTCTTCTTGAGGTCCGGGTCGGCCTCCACGGTTTGCGTCAGCGGGATGGTCGCAGGCGGGTATACGGGGGTATCCTCGCCCGAACCCTTGTAGTTGATGACGGCCTTGCTGACATGGGCAACGTACGGGGTCCACGTCGGCAGGCCGGGGCCGATTTCGACATACTGCAGCACGAACTCAACCGAGTCCGGCATGTACTGGTAGAAGGTTACGTATTCACTGTCTTCTTGGTTGAAGTACACAAAGTAGTCGGCTATGTCGCATTCTAGCGCGTTGCCGCCGTTGATCTCAACGACGCGGAGCGTGCCGGACTGCTCGAAGACCTCGCAGCCCGCCACGAGCAGCAGGCCGGCGATAGCGACCACGGTCAGAAGGCCAAACAGAGAACGACGCATACGGTTCCTCCTTAGTATAAGGTCGCAGAATTCTACCCTGCGGGTGACCAGTGTCAAGCGGATTCACAGCCCGCCGGCGCGTAAGCGCTGGCGGGCCTCGGAATCCGTCGCCGGGCTGCAGCAGTTCGGTCAGCCTCAGACTGCCGTGCCTCTGCGCGCGCGCAACTCAGTCAGGGTCGAGTCCGACGGGTCCACGGCCCGGAATAGAGCTCGAGGTGCAGCGGTAGTCAGCAGTCGGAAGTCAACAGACACCGGGGTGGGCTTCGGACCACCCGGCCTGTATGAACGGCGCGAGCCGTTCCGTCTGTTGACTTCGTCCTTCTATTCCATAGCATGTGGGTGGCGTCAGGGTCTTGGAGCGGACGCGATGGCGCAGATGGCAAGCCGAGAGGAACGTCCGGACCCGTTCGCCAATCTCTGCACCGGAGGACTAAATGCTGATGCTGATGGTTCTGTTCGCCTTGCAGGCCCGGACGCCCGAGCCATTGCCGTACTTCGACCCGCTGGGCCGGACGCCTTCGACCTACGAGCAGTCTACTGCCCCGCAGACCGATGAGCCGTTCCAGGCTCGGGTTGTCTGCCGGAGCGTCGCCGACGGCCGGTACGACCGGCTGGTCCTCGTGATCATCAACAGCACGCTGTACGGCGACCTTGCTCCGCAGTTCGCGACTTGGTTTGCGGACATGGCTGCCGACGGATTTTCGGTCAAGGTCATCGCGGCATCCGGCGGCCGGGCCACGAGCCTGCGCCAGACGCTACAGGTCCATCGTGACTCGGGTCTCGTGGCCGGGGTGCTGGTCGGTGACCTGCCCGTGGCGTGGTGGGAGGATAGCAGCCTTGGCGAGGACTACCCGATTGACCTTTTTTTCGCCGACCTTGACGGTACGTTCGCCGACGCCGACGGCGACGGCATGTACGACTCCCACTCGGGTAACCGGGCGCCGGACATCTGGATCGGGCGCATCCACGCTTCGAGCTTGACCTATGCCGGCGAGGTGCCGCTGGTCGCGGCCTACTTGGACCGTAATCATCGGTATCGGACCGGCCAGCTGGCGTTCCCCTGCCGGGGACTGGTCTACAACGAAGTCACTTGGTATACGAACGACCACGGGATGGACAACCTCTACGCCGACGTCACCGTATTCAACGACGCGAACACGACCACCGCCGCCCACTACAAGAGCCAGTTGCGGCTCGGCTATGAGTTCGTCCACGTTATCGCGCACTCCTCGCCTTGGGTACACTCGTTCTTCCTGGCCGGGGACGATTTCGGGGCCGGCTCGCTCTTCAACTTCGAAGTCCCGGCACTCGCGTCCCAAGCCGGGTTCTACTTCGTCAATGGCTGCATGTCCGGCCGGTATACCGAGAAGGACTGTCTCTGCAACTGGTTCCTTTTCGCCCGGCCGTGCGGGCTCGCGGTCATCGCCTCGACCCAGTTGATGTACGGGGTGGACGACGTGTCGGAGATCTACACTGCCCTGGACCGCGACTCGACCTTCGGCGCCGCGTTCCAGGTCTGGTACCGTACGAACTACTCGTGGTTCAGAGGCACCTGCGTGCTCGGCGACCCGACGTTGAAGATAGTGCGAATTCCCCCGAAGTCAGCGCGTCCCGTCTCGGTCCGGTACCGAGCGGCCCCGCCGCTCGACTGGACCGAGTACGCCGTCGACACGTCCAACTTCGTCAACGGCAACCCGGACATCGGCTGCTCGCAGGGCCGCATCCGGCTCATCTTCGATTCCGGCCGCATCGTCCGGGCCGACAACTACTTCTCGTCGTTCGACGGCTCGGCGTTCAGCCGGCCCGAGTCCGTTGCTTGGCACGAGTACTATGACCTGTTCCCGTCCTGCTGCACCGACGCGGCGGGTCGGTTCTGGGTCACTTGGCAGAGCTTCCGCGACTACTCAAGCTACGAGCACTTCCAGTTGTTCAGCAGCTACTGGTACAACGGGAACTGGTCGTCGGTTCAGCGCGTCGGACCGGTCGCCGGCTATCACGACGTGCAGGCCGCCCTCGCTTCCGGGTCGGACACCGTGGTCTGGTGCGCCTTCAAGTCCTGGCGCAACGGGCAAGGCGACATCTGGGTATCGAGCGCGGCCAACGCCGGGGCTTGGGCCGCGCCCACGCGCCTGACCGTCGATTCGCTGGACCAAGTCGACCCGTCCGTGACCGTGGACCAGGATAACCACCCGTGGGTCTTCTGGACTTCGCTTACAGGCGGCCGGTGGCAGATCCACGGTCGCACTCACGATTCAGACTGGCAGCCCGCGTTCTGCCTCGATTCGACCGGCAACAACGGCGCGCCCCGCGCCGCCGTTGACGACGCCGGCCGCATCTGGGTCGTCTGGCACAAGTGGCAGGCCGGCGAGTCCGACATCTACTTCGCCTGCTTTGACGGCTCGGACTGGACCGCGCCCGAGCCGCTGACCGCGACCCCGGCCGACGACGTGCTGCCTGGCATCACCGCCGCGCCGGATGGCTCGGTCTGGGCCTGCTGGCAGTCGCGCGTGGCCGGGCCGTGGGATATCTACACGTCGCAATATGCGGACGGCTGGAGCACGCCTGCGGCCGTGACCGCGGACACGGCAAACGACTACGACCCAGTTATTACAACCGACACGGCCGGTAACGTCTGGACAGCCTGGGCATCGGACCGGCGCGGGTACTGGAACGTCTATGCGGCCTGCGGCCCGCCGGCCGGCGCGACCGAACATGCCGTCGGCCAGCGGCGGCCGTCATTTGCCGCAGCGCCGAACCCGTTTTCCGACCGCGTGCGGTTCAGCGGGCCCGGGACATTCTCGGTTGACGTATACGGGGCCGATGGCCGGAAGGTGGCGCACTTCCTTGCGCATGACGGTACGGCAACATGGTCGCCAGTCGGGCTGGCCGGCGGCGCCTACTTCGCGCGAGTCGGCACCACCGGGCTTCGCGCCGTGGTCAGATTGGTCCGTACCGAATAGTCCGAGCCGGGAGGTGGTTTTCTACCCGGCCGCGACGATGCGGGCGGTGTAGGTGATCGGGCAGGCTTTCCTCAACATTGCCGAGACCGAGCAGTACTTCTCCTGCGAGAGCTCGACCGCGTGTTTGACCCTGTCTTCTTCGAGGTCCCTGCCGGTCACCACGTACTCGATGTCGATTTTCGTGTAGGGCTCGGGGTGCTCTTCCGACCGCTCGGCCTTGATGTTGAGTTCCACCGCGGTGACGTCCTGCCGCATTTTCTTGAGAATCGACACGATGTCCATCCCGGTGCAGCTACCGAGGCTGAGGAGCAGGAGTTCCATGGGCTTGGTCGCGGACGAGTCGCCTCCGAACTCGGGTCCGGAGTCCATCGGTACGATGTGGTTCGAGCCGGCTCTGCCGATGAAGGTCATTCTGCCGGCCCAGCGGACGTTTGCTTCGTGTATCATTGCGACTCCCTATCCGAGATTAAAGGAAACCATGCGGATATCTGTCATCTCCTCGATCGCGAAGCGGGGGCCTTCGCGGCCGATGCCGGAATCTTTGACTCCGCCGTAGGGCGCGTGGTCGGCGCGGCAGGTCGCCGAGTCGTTGATGAGGACGTTGCCGACCTCGAGCTGCTCGGCAGCGCGGAACGCCCGGTCGAGGTCGCGGGTGAAGACGCCGCAGCCAAGGCCGTAGTCGTACGTGCCCAGCTTCGAACCTTGATTGAAGAGCGCTATCGCCTCGTCGAAGTCGCGGAAGGTGTGAATGGTGACGATTGGCGCAAAGCTCTCTTCGCACACAATCGGCAGTTCCGGTTTGGCTCCGAACAGCACGGTCGGGAACATCACGATCCCTTCGCTCGTGCCGCCGCACAGCAGCTCCGCGCCGGCGGAGCGGGCCTCTTCGACCAGCGCGAGGCCGCGGCTGAGTTCGGCCCGGTCAATCATCGGGCCGATGTCGGTCTCGGGCAGGGCGGGATTGCCGCAGACGAGCTTCTCGGCTGCGTCAACGAAGCGGGCCGTGAACTGCTCGGCGATGGAATCGTGCACGTACAGCCGCTGGGTATGGATGCAGACCTGTCCGGAGAAGGAGAACCCGCCGACCAGGCAGCGGACGAGCGCCTTGTCGAGGTCAGCGGTCTCATCGATGATGGCGCCGGAGTTCGAGCCGAGTTCGAGGGTGACGCGCTTCAGGCCCGAGTCGCGCTTGATTGCCTCGCCGACCGCGGGGCTGCCGGTGAAGGTGACCATCCGGATGCGTGAGTCGCGCACCAGCGCCGCGCCGACCGTTCCGCCCTCGCCGACTACGATGTTCAGCGCCTTGGGGGGCAGGCCGGCGTCAAGCAGTGTCTTGCCCAGCAGCAGCGCGGTGAGCGGCGTCTTGGTGGCGGGTTTGAGGACCACCGAGTTGCCGGCGGCCAGGGCGGGCGCGACCTTGTGCAGCACAAGGTTGAGCGGGAAGTTGAAAGGAGTGATCGCGGCGATGACCCCGAGCGGGACGCGGATGAAGAAGCCGCGGCGGCTCTCCGAGCCGCGGGACGCGTCCATCGGCACAGTCTCGCCGTGAATGCGCAGGGCCTCGGCCGCAGCAAAGCGAAGGGTTTCGACACCGCGAGCGACCTCGGCGGCGGCGTACTTGCGGGGCTTGCCGGCCTCGGCGATGATGGACTCGGTGAACTCGTCGC
>CAZSUX010000109.1:0-8944 GCA_964610135.1 uncultured bacterium
GATGGCGCGGATGGTGGCCTTGCGCGGGAACCGCTTCTCCTTCGAGGCAAGGCCCATCTGCGCTCGAATCAGGCCCAGCATGTCGGCCGAGTCCGACTCGTCCATCACCGTGAATTCCGGCTGCAGGCCTACTACCCGGCCATAGGTGCGTAGCAGACGGTTGGCCATCGAATGAAACGTGCCGCCCCAGATACGCTCCACGCCTGACGCTCTACGCTCTACGACTCCGGAGTCCGGCGTCTGGCGTAATGCGTCTGGCGTAATGCGTCGTGCGCCGAGCACTGCGCGAGCCCGGTTGAGCATCTCCTGCGCGGCCCGGCGCGTGAACGTCAGCAGCAGAATCCTGCCGCCGGGCACGCCCTGGTTGATGAGCCAGGCCACACGATAGGCCAGGGTGTTGGTCTTGCCCGTACCCGCGCCGGCGATGATGAGCAGCGGCCCGATGTCGTGGACGACCGCGGCCCGCTGCTGCGGGTTCAGATGGCTGAGCCAGTCGGGGGTATCAGGCATCGTCGGAGTATACAGCATCCCCCAGCCGGCATACAGTACTATCCAAGGAGCATGCGGGCTGCCCTGTCTGCTGGATTCTGACTACTGCCTACTTCAGGGCTTTGCCGTAGATGCGCCAGACGCTGGGCCAGTAGCCGCGGTTCCTCTTCAGCTTGGGGATCGCAGCGCGGGCAGCAGCGCGGAACTCGTGTACCCACTCTGCCGGGTAGTTGACGACCATGTGCCCGCGCTTGGGAACCAGAGCCAGCAGGCGCGGAACGAACGTACCGAAGTCCGGTGGCCGGTCGAACAGGTTGACAGCGACCGCGCCGTGGCGCCGGCCTTTCTCAACGTACCTGCCGCGTGTGACATGGACAGGGACCCCATCGAGCAAGAACCCGTTCCGGTTCACCCCGGCGCGGTGCGGCGGGATCAGGCGAGAACTGAACCAGCCGGGCTGGTGGTGGAAGTACGTCCTGCGCCCGAGCGAGACAAAGTGGCCGAAGATATCACGGTATGGCTTCAGTCGCGGACGCGCCACGCCTCTGGGCCTTCGCCAATAGACGTCGTCGGCATAGATATCCTCGACACGGAACCCGAGTTTCTCCATCACGCGGAAGGTTGGCGCCGGCTTCAAATGGTCAAGCGTGTTCAGCCCGGCCCAGGTTCGGCCGGCCGCCTCGACGACACGCAATTGGGCCCGCGTGAACCTTGCGCCCACACCTTTGTTGCGGAACTCCGGGTCGACCCTCATCCCCCAGAACCACGCATCATCCGGGTTCAGAAACGCGACCGCGGAGAAGGCAACGATGCGTCCGCCTTCACGCCAGACGTGACATTCGCCGGGAAGCCGGCCTTTGGTGTGCACCTTAATGATGAGCTTGACGTAGAAGAAATTCTCGCACTTCCGGGCGAATCGGGCGACCTCAGGAAAGAACTCGGGTCGGTACTTCTCAAGCATCACTGACTGTCCGTCACCCTGAGCGAGCCAAACGAGTCGAAGGGTCTCTCAGGCGAGATTCCTCGACTGCGCTTCGCTTCGCTCGGAATGACACAGAGCCCGCTGAGGGTCGAGCGGTTCTGTCACTTGCTGCTGGCAAGTTCTTTCCACACCGGCAACGTCTGTTCCTCGAGCGCACGCGCCGTGACGAGCGCGGCTATCTGCTTGTCCCGGTCCGCCTTCTCCCACTGCCAGCCCGGCACGACATTTCCCGGGCACGGTAACTCCTCGAGCAGCGGTTCCAGCGCGTCGACCTCTTGTTGGTAGACCACCTTCAGTTTCGCTGCCTTCGGCTCCAACCCCGGCAGCTTCTGAACGACGATGTCGAGATACTCGATACCGGTCTTGCGGTCCGCAATCAGCCGTTGGTATGTCCAGTAGTTGGCCTGCAGTACTTCCGACAGCCTGGCGCTGTCGAGCGTCGTGAAGTCGTCGTCCCGCAGCCGTGCCATCCACTTGTCGAACGCGGCCAGTCCGGAGAAGTACTCGCCGTATTTCTCGGTGGTCAGGTTTTCGGCCACGATGCCGAATCCCTGCTTGATGCTCGCGCCCTCGTCCGGCACCTTGCCTTCACGTGTCAGGACGGCAACCGCGAACGGGAACTTCTGCGCGACCTCGAAGGACTTGTGCTTGTCGAAGTAGGTACGGCAGAGAAGCTCCTCGCCTTTCTTCTGATACCCGATGATGACGCCCCATTCCGGCACCTCAATCAGGTCGATGGCCAGCACCGGCATCCCGGCGTCGATGCTCTTCCTGATTGCTTCGAGTATCTGCGGCTTGTTCTTGCCGTCGCTCGATACGTGCAGCCACGTCGCGTCGAGCCCGCGCGCCTTCAGGACTGCTTCGCCGGCGTTGTAGCCGACGGTTGCGTCCGGCGAGCTCGGGCACCACGTGTCGAAGAAGTGAGTGCGGAATGCCGCGCCCGATACTCCGCACAGAAATGCGTAGCCCGAATGGTCGCCGAGTTTGTGCCCGAGCGCCTGCATCGCGCCCATGAAACTGTTCATCTCGTTCCAGCTCAGATTGGGCACGCCCGCAATCAGCTTTGCGTCTGAGTCAGGCAGCACGTCGTTCATCCACTCGGCGAAGTAGATACCGAGTTTGCCCTTGGGCAGCACGAAGTTCAGCTCCTTGTTCCCGCGCCGGAACGACGCCACCACTGAATCCACCTGCACGGCAGCCTGTACCCTTGCCAGATCAGCTCTGCACCCCATCGGCTTTCCGTCGTAGCTCGCGAGCGCATCGCCCACCCGGATTCCGGCCTTTGCCGCCGGCCCATCGGGCACCAGACCGGTGACCTCCAGCCAATGGCACGGCGCGGTTTCCTTGCCGCTGTTCGGACACGTCGCGCAATCCTGCGCCAGCACCAACGCCGGTAGCAGACAGAGGACAATAGACACGATTCTCATACGTAATGTTCGCCTCTGCGCCGCCCAATGTCAAGAGCCGGATTCGGTTTCACGTAGGTCTCCGTGCCCAACTGCTCCCGGCTCCTGGTCTGCCTACGCCGTCACCCCTCACCCCTTCCCTCTCCCCTCTGGGGAGAGGACGAAGGTGAGGGGTCCACCAGCCCTGGCTTGACAGCGTAGGCAGGTTGACCGAAACTGACGCATGAAAACAGGCCTATTGCTGCTTTTCGCCATCCTCGCGGCCGCTGCTCCCGCATCGTCCGCCCAAACTGGAACCTCGAATCTAAGATCTCCCATGCCTCTGGATTCTGCTGGAACCGCTATCCTCCCCCTCCGGAGTCTCGACTCCCGAGTCTCGGTTGATGGCCGCGAGGTGCTCGACCTGCGACCGGGAGACAACGACATCCGGGCCTTGAGCCCTGGAGTTCACTTCTTGGCCCCGGTTCTTCACGACCCCCCGTCACAGACGGAAGTCCGCAAGATCATAGTCGCCGAATAGGAGGTCCGAATGCGTTGTTCAGTCTTGCTGTCAGTCCTGGTGCTAGCCGGGACCATAGCCTCTCCGGCCACGGCATTCGAGCCGGCCGGACCCAACCTCGACTCGCTCATCCAGGTCGAAATGACCGCACACGCAGTTCCGGGATTGGCTGCGTGCGTAGTCCGTGGCAGCGAACTAGCCTGGCACGGCGAGTACGGCTTTGCTCGGCTCGAGGACAACATCCCGGTTGTCGACTCGACTGTGTTCGACCTGGCCTCGGCATCCAAGACCGCAACCGCCGTGGCGCTGATGCAGTTGTGCGAGCGCGGCGTGTTCGGGCTCGATGACGACATCAATCCCAGCCTGCCGTTTCCGGTCCGCCACCCGAGCTACCCGTCCACGCCCATCACGTTCCGGATGCTCCTGACCCACACGTCGGGCATCGCCGACTACTGGCCGACCTTCTGGATGCTGCAGCGCCAGGGCGACCCGGACGTAGGCCTGCGCCGATTCGTCGAAGGCTACCTCGTGCCGGACGGTGAGTTTTACGACAGCGTCAACAATTTCTGCCCGTGGTCGCCCGGCGAGCAGTATCAGTACTGCAACTTGGCAATCGCGCTGGCCGGGTACCTGGTCGAGGCGCTGGCCGACAGCTTCCACCACTACACGCGCGACTCACTCTTCCTGCCGCTTGATATGGACCGTTCCGTCTGGTACTTCCGCGATATCGACACCAACTCGATGGCGATGCCCTACTACGACTCGGGCGGCCTGCACCACCGCTACGGCCACCAGAGCCTGCCCGACGTGCCGGCCGGCACGATGAAGTCGAGCGCGCCGCAACTCGGGCGATTCCTGAGCATGATGCTCGGCTGGGGCGAGCTCGACGGAACCAGGGTGCTTGACAGTGCCACTGTCGCGCTGATGACCACGGTCCAACACCCGTCCGGGGTCGGGCTGGTGTGGCGTCACGAGTACATCGGGCCGCACGAGGTATGGTCGCATGGCGGGGCGTGGAACGGCATCAGCACGTGGATTGGGTTCTGCCGCACCGACAACACCGGCGTGGTCGTGCTCTGCAACCTCGGCGGGGTCCACGGCTCGATCCTGGGTGTCATTGCACCCGCGCTGTTCGACTGGGCGGCGTCCGGCGTTGAAGACAGCCCCAGGCTGCAAGCCTCACACCGCAGGTCTCCGGCAACGGTCGTGCGCAATGTGCTCTTCCTGCCGCCTTCGGCTCTCTCTCCTCCCTCCTCACTCCTCTCTATTGATGGCCGCAAGGTGCTCGATCTCAAGCCGGGCGCGAATGATGTACGCGGGTTGTCTCCGGGTGTCTACTTTGTTAGCGAGGCCCAAGCTCAAGCCCAAGCCGTTCACAAGGTGGTTGTCACGCGGTAGTAGACCCGGTCCGGCCGCGACGGGCTAGCGCAGCAGCAGCACCGGCACGGCCCGTGCGGCTCGGCTTCTGACGTAGTACACGCCCGCCGGTTGACGCCGCCCGGCATCATCGGCCCCGTCCCAGGAAAGGAACAAGGGGCTCGGGTCGAGGGACGAGGAAACGGGAAGGGAACGGACAAGGCGGCCCTGCGCATCGAAGACGCGCACGGGAGAACAGGAAACGGACCGGTCGAAGGCATGACCGAGTGAGATGCGAACCGAACCGCGGAACGGGTTGGGACTCACCGCAATCTCGCTGCTCGCCATCCGCCGCTCGCCACTCGCCTCTACGCCCGAGCCGAGCAGCCGGTCAACCACGCGAATCACTTCCTGCGGGTCGAACTGGTCCGACCAGTACCGGACGACGCTCTGTTGGTCGATCACATAGTCCTGCGGGTACGGTGCTTGCGGGTTCGGGACGCGGTAGGTTTGATACACACCCGAGCTGTCCACCAGCCCGACAAACCTCATCCCGAACACGTCCCGGAATTCGCTCAGCTGGCTGCCGTTCTCGCCAATGGCGAATATGCGCACGCGCGTGGTGTCGTACCGCTCGAGGATTGACCCGTCGATGGCCGCAGCCTGCGGTCCGCACAGCGGTCACCAAGACGCCCCGAAATCGAGGTACACCACCTTTCCCCGGTCGGCCGAGAGCGCGTGCCACTGCCCGTCGGTCCCGAACAGGTTGAATTCGGGCGCGGTCGAACCGCACTGAGGGAAGGTGCTGTTGTTCTTGCAGACTTCAACCGTGCGGGCCGGCTCGTCCGGGTCGTTGCAGTTGAACGTCATCAGAGCATGTAGGGACCCCGAGCCGGTTGCGGTCACGGCTACGACCTGTGAGTCTCCGGCGGCTACTGAGAAGCCGCCCGGGTTCACGGCGATTCCCGACGGTAAGTCAACTGACGTCACGCTCAGAATTCCGGAGCCGGTGTTGCGCACGACGATGCTCGTATCGCGCTGGCCGCTGACGTCGCCGAAGTCCAGTATCTCCGGCATGACGTCTATGTCCGCGCCCGGGTCGTCGCCGAATCGATAGCAGGACATGCCCTGCCAGTCCGCAACCGCAATCAGGCCGTCGTCGCGGATGTCCGCACCGAGTGCCCAGACAAAGGTGTTGTCCCATCCGGCCCGGACAATGCTCGCCGGGTTCGAGACGTCGAACAACTCCATCACCCGCCACGAACCGGCGACCACCAGGTGCCCTGCAATCCCAATGCCCCAGACACAGCCGTCGGTACCGACTATGTCGAGCAATTCCGGATTGTGCGGGTCGGTGATATCAATGGTTGCCAGGCCCGCGGCTCCCAGCGCCAGCACGGCCACGTTGCCGTCCAGGACAATGTCATTGGCGGTCCCGGGCAACTCCAGCCTTGCGACCTCGTGGAGTCCACCGCTGGTGCCAGCCACCGCGAGTCCCTCGCGGCCATTCGCGACGAACAGGAACGAGTCTCTTGCCTCCACATTCCACGCCTGCGCCGGGCTCAAAGAAAGTCCACCGACCTTCTGGGGAGAAGACGGACTCGTGTAGTCTATCGCGTAGATGCCGTTCTGATGCGCGGCGCAGTAGAGTATCGAGCCAACCAAAGCTCCGCCCTCGAGCGCCTCGCGGTTCCCCGGCGGGTCATATCGGCCCAGTCGCGCCGGGTCGCCCGAGCCGGAAATGTCGAACAGCACCACACCCTCACGCCGGCAGAAGTCGAAAAGCCACGTATCGCCGTATGCTCGGCAGCGCCACGAATTCGGGCCGTTCGAGAGCCAGACTCGGGTTGGGTTCGTAGGGTCAGTGATGTCGTAGGCCTCAAGCCCCTGCCCCGCGCCGTTCGCGATGAACGCCCGGTTCCCCACAATCTCTGCGTCCATCTGGTGCGCGCGGTTCACGTCGTTGTGGCCGAGGAACTCAAGCCCATCGATGTCCGCCAGCGCGATGCCGATCAGTGCAAGGACGCCTAGCCACGGCAGCAGAAACCGCGTGCCACTCATACGAGACATTCTAGTCGTTCCGGTCCTGCGTGCAACGGAGGCAGGGCTGGCTGCAGATCAGGCATGACAGCCGCGCACACACCCGGAACAGCACCGGGAGACAGGGGAGCAGGGCGGAAACTAGGGCAGAGGCGGGCTCCCGCCCGCCTCTGCGCCGCAAATGCTCTCGGCCGTCTGCCTGCGCAGGCGTTACTTCCGCACTGCCTTGGTCATCCCCACCTGCACCTGGGCAACTTCGGATTCTGTGTCCGCAGGCTTGTCAGCCGGCGATATGGGAACTTGCTTCGGGGCTTCGTTCAGAACCTGGGTAGCCGGCACGCTGCCGTTCTGCGCTGGCGCCTGCTTCGGGGGCGTCGGCTTCGGCGGTGGGGTCGGCGGCACCGGTGCCTTCTGGCGCTCGTTCGTAACCGGCGCGAGTGTCTTCTTCACCGGAGGCTTCGGGTTGACTATCTTCGGCCTCTCCGGTTCAGGCGGCCGGTTCCGGTCCCCAGTCGACCCGCCATCCCGCCGCCGATCTCGCGGCGGCGGCTGCTGCCGGCCCCGCGGTGACCATCCGGGTTTCCGGGAGTGAGTTGGCCGCGGCACGGACTGGCGCACGTAGACGTCCGTGTGGTTGTACTCATTGTATTCGTTGTACTCCTCCGTCACATAGACCGGCTGCACCGGCGTGGCCTCCTCTGCCATGTAGACCGTGTCCACGTAGACCACCGGTTCCTGATAGCGTACTTCGCGCACTATCACGGTCGTTTCCGGCGGCGCGTAGTAGGGCTCAGCCGAATACGGATCCAAAGCGGTGACTGCGGGCCGGGCGCATCCGATCACGAGTGCGGCGACTGCTGCGGGAATGAGTAAGCGGTTCATAAGACCTCCTGTAAACATCACTGTATATACAGACCGCCAGCCGTCATATTCCCTGCGCCTACTTCTGCAATTCGTTCTGTCGTGGTCCCTACTTCTGACTTCTAGCTTCTGACATCTGACTTGGCATCTACTGCCCCTGTCGGACAGTGCGCCCGTCCCCAAACGTCCTCTTCCCTGCGCCGGTTCAGCCCTGCGTTTCCGCTGTGGGTTGTCAGTTCTTCAGGGCCAAAAGGGTCGGCCGTCAGCCGCTGGCCGCGAACCGTTCGCTCGTCGCTCCGCACTCATCACTCATCGCTCATCACTAATCGCTCATCGCTTTCCGCCTGACCATCTTGTCACGCCGCGCCGTGGATGTCGCTCTGGAAAGTGGGGAGTGCCCCTCGCGGCTCGTTGGTCTCAGCCCTGCCCGACGCGCGACTTCCAGTATCCGGGTTGCCGGTGCAGATGCATGACCGCCTAGACCTCGATGCGCTCCGGCTTGGCGCGGTATACGACACCGTAGGGGAAACGGTGAACCCGGCAACGGCGGATGTCGTCTTCGAGGGCCGGGTATAGTAGCGGAGACTCTTGAATCCGATGGACCGCATTACGCACGGCCAAGGCGAAGCGCCGCCCGAGGCCGGGACTTTGGACCTGGTAGTACTTTGCCGACTGGATGAGTTCCCCGCGCGCTGCCGGGTGGAACCCGACCGGACTCATCCGAGCTTGCTGTCGAGTTCTTCGAATACCCGTTCGCTTGAGGAGAGAGTTACTGCCCCATCGTCGATTTCCCGGCAGCGCCGCCTTATCTCGTCCATCCACGCCGGGCTGACTTCGAAGCCTTCGTCATGGTCCAAGCTCTCCAGCAGCTTCTCGGCAAGAAGCGCCCTGGATTCACGGGGTAGGTGAAGTACCTCTTTGATGATGCTGTCTGTCTTTGCCATCACCCAAATCCTACTGCCCTTCGGACACGAGTCAACTCCGCGACTCACGTTCCGGCTGAGCGTCGGCTGTCGTCATCGTCTCGACCAAACTCACCATGTCATGCGCGTTGCGCCGCCGTTTCGGCCCGCCACTTCGGTCAATCTGCAATCCTCAATCTGCAATCTGAAATGCCGCTGTGCCGCGCCTCGACATCGCTCGGAAATATGGGAAGTGTCCCTCATTTCCCCATTTCCCCTCGTCATGCCGCGCCTTGCCGCCGGCGTCGAATCCGGTGACTGCAGGTCCGCCTTCGGCTTGCGGCTCACGGCCTTCCGCTCCGATTCCAACGATGGACGATGGACGCACTGTCGGACAGGGGCCGCTGAG
>CAZSUX010000110.1:0-8936 GCA_964610135.1 uncultured bacterium
CAAACCGCCGCAAACCGCCGCAGGACAAGATGGTCGGGTTCGCGGAGAGCGATGAACGATAAGCGCGGAACGATGAGTAGCGAGCACGATAGACTAGCCGGGCTTGTCGAGACGATGATGACGGCTTACGGCTTGCAGCTTACGGCCCGGATGAGGATGAGATGCGAATCGTAGAGGACTTGCCCAAGGTCAAGCTGCCGCAGGTCGTAGCGAAGTGGGGGAAAAGCGGGACCCGGGTTAGACGTCGAAGATGACCGTGGCCCGATAGCCTTCGTCCGTCTTGTCAATCCGGTATTGGTGATAGGTCGGAGTCTTGACCTCGACCTTGAGGCCGTGTCTTTTCTGGTTGAATTCCTCACCAAAGGCTGTTGCGTTGATCTTGGTTGGCCTGATTGAGTGAATCTCGACCCGGCGGATTGCGAGCGAATGGGTGGAGAAGAGGAAGAGGAGTTCGCGCAGCCAGTCGAGGAAGAGCTCTGACAAGTCAGCCGACCCCAATGATACGGGCACAGACCGGGTTTCTTGTACTTTCTTGAGGTCCAGAATCAGGTCAAAGAGGCAGGTTGCTGCGTTGGTGAAGAGTTCGGCGAGGTCAGCGCCGTAGATTTCGACCTTGATGTCGGAAGTGTGTTCGAGACGACGGTAGCGAGGCAAGTACTAAGTACAAAGGACTAAGGACAAAGCAAAGGCGGCAAAGGACAAAGTACGAAGTTCAGATTGTGACTTTCCTCCTTGCCGAGTTGCTTTGTCCTTTGTCCTTGACACTTTGTCCTTGAGGCCGGCTATCTCGCGCGCACCGTCGTCCGTGCTGCTGCCACGTTTCCCTGCGCGTCGGCGACCCAGATACTGAGCACAAAGGACGGAAGACCGAGGACGGAGGACGGAAGACGGACGTCGGCGCTGAAACGTTCCGTACCGGAGTCGAAGACACGATCCTGGGGTTCAAGTGTCACCCAGTCGCCGGCGTTGACCGATGCGCGGGCCGCGGCAACGGGGGAGAGGGCATCGTGGGCCGAGAAGCTGACTCGACACAGCCTGGTCTTCGGGTCCGGCGCGCCGGCCTTCAGCCCGGTCACAGTGGGAGCAGTGTTGTCAATCAGGAACGGGCGGCTTACCTTCTCGGCAGTGAGGATAGCACCGGCCGGCTGAGACGGCTCGTCACTGGCCACGAGCTTCAGTTCGTACCAGCCGTCAGGCAGGGAACGGGTATCCAGGTCGAAACGACTATCGGTAACATCGCGTCCCACCTGTAGCCACGAGTCCTCTGACTCACCTCGGAAGAAGAGCTCGAACGAGAGAGAGTCGGAATCCGGGTCAGTCGCTTCCCATGTGACCTGACGTGAAGGCTTGTTTACGCCCTTCGTCGCGTCATCGAGCGATGGCTGGGCAATCTCCAGTTTCTTGATAACCGGCGCGAGATTTGCCGAGCGGAAGTAGATGTCGACGCGCTGGAGTTCGGGCGTGAGATTCGGGAATGATGTGCGCAAGTCGCAGCGCCATTGGATGTACCGGCGGGACGGTGACGCGATTGCCGGGGTCGCCGTCGACCACCGGCTCCAGGTTGAGTCCGGCTTCGCCGAGTTGCCGGAACGTGTTTCAAACGTCAGCCCGGTCCCGGCGGGCACGTTGGCACGAAAGGAGAGCGTGCCGAACAGGGCCGGGTTGGCGCAGTCGTGAGGACCCGACGTGATGAAGCCCGAATCAGCGTATGCCGAACCGGCTTCGTAGAGTTTGCCCGGGTTGCCGGTTCCGAGCCGGAGCCCGCTCTTCAGCGGCGTCAGGCAGAGGGCCTGGGTTTCCTTCAGCCGGTACCGCACCGACATGCGTCCGAGCGTGTCGAGTTCGTAGACCATGCCTTTGTTACCGGTCGCGACGAGCAGCCTGGAGGACGAGGCTGAGGTTGAGGTCGAGAGCGGGACGAGGGCGAGGCCGAATACCATGGAGTCTGGGGCAGGCCAGAACCAGCGGCGTACCCCGAGCCGGTCAACCATGTACACTCCGGCGTGGACCGAGTCGGCGGTGTCGTCACCGGCGTTGGCACCGATGTAAACGCGGCCGGCGTCGTCTGTGGCAACCGCCTTCACCTCGTTCAGCGGAGTGTCGTAGAGCACTGAGACGTCCGGCCGGGTTGCACTGGCAGCGAAGCTGAGACGGTACACGATGCCGTCGGGCGACGTACCAACCAGCAGTTCTTTGCCGGGAACCAGCCAGGTCAGTGTGGTCAGGTGCGCCTGTCGGGCGGTGAAGACCTCGGTCGCTTTTCCATCGGGCGCGATGCGCAGGAGCTTGCCGTGCTCGCCGGTCGCAGCATAGACGGAGGATGAGGTAGGGGCGGCGAGAAGGCTGAAGACATAGCTCTCACCGGTGGAGCACAGCAGTTCGGGTTTTCCTCCGGGGCGGATTCGATAGACCTTCGCATCAGGGGTCGTTCCGAAGTAGACCGTGCCGGAAGCATCGGAAGTCAGGGCGAGGATCTCGCCGGTCCCGGAATCGAACACCGGCTCGGGCAACGATGAACGATGAACGATGGACGATGGGCGCAGGCGGTAAAGGCGGCCCTGGTTGCCGGTCGCGACGTAGGTGTTACCACTGCGGTCAGTGGTTGTCTGCCAGACTGCCGCCGCGTCGTCGAGTGCCCTGGCCACGAGGGCCGGCGCCAGCGTCACTGTTCCCCGGCCGTGGATCGAGACGTTCGCAAACTCGATATTGTCTAGCTGCTGCAGTAGGCTGTCGGTGCCGTCAATGGTCCAGACTGAACCAAGTGCAAAGGACAAAGTGCAAAGGACAAAGCAAGTCGTAAGGGCCAAGTACGAAGGACGAAGTCCGGCCCGGACTTCGTGTTTTGCCGCCTTGATTTGTCCTTTGTCCTTGATACTTAGTCCTTTCATCGTTTCACCTCCACGTCGAGCCTCGCCACGCCGGAGATGACGCGGTCGAGGTTGAATGTCTGGCGGAAGACCGGGCTCTCATTGGTTGGCACGACCTGTTCGTCGGACCGGGGATTGAGCAGGACCGAGCGAAGCGAGGGCGGCGGAGCGGGGAGTTCCTTTCCCGCGAGCGTCAGACCGGGTTGCGTCGAGAAACCGGCGGCCACCAACTCGTTCTCCCGGCCGGTCTGCGAGAGCAATTCGAGCACGCCGGCAAAGGAACCGGGTTCGAGTTTGGCCGGGGCCCGCATTGCCTCGAGTGCCAGCAACGAGTCGGGGGGCGCGATGACGATTCGCAGCCTGCCTTCGGGCGTCGATTGAGGAATGCCGACCGTGATCACTACCTCGGAGTCGTTGCCGCGAAAGTCGCGTAGCCCGAGCGTGACGCGGACCGAGTCGCCCGGGCGTACTGACGCGAGTTGCGGTCGGGCGGAGAGCAGGTAGGCCAGGTTCTGGCCCCGGCTGAAGCGGATGTCGAACTCGACGGCGGCAATTGGCGCGGGCAGGAATCGATTGCCGAACAGCGCCTCGAGTTCGTTGCTCGCCGACCGGAACAGGCCGGCCGCCGGATTGACTCCGCTGAAGCGGTGTTCGATGACCAACGGAAGGGACGGGGATTGGGGGTCGGGGGTCGAGGATCGGTAGGAGGAGAAGCGGACGGTCATGCGCGAGGCCAACGTCATCTCCTCGAGGTTTCCCTCAGTCTGGTATACAACGTTGGCCAGGCCGACGGCGGCAAGCGTGGGTGCGAGCTGTTCCTGTTCGACGACGCGAAACCGGTAGGTGTCAAGTCCGGACGGTGACGACACCACGGCCGTGACCGGTAGCATCTCGGGGACCGGCCCGATGCTGCCGCCGACGCCGGCCAGCCGGTCCTGGTCGATGGTGCCGAGCGGCGCAGTGGGAGAAAAGAGCTTGATGGAGGTTGCGACCGACGGCATGACCGAGTGAATTACGCCGCCGACCATCGGCATCCGGACATTGCCGGCCTGCAACATCGGGTGTCCGAACGCGAGGATGCGGTTGCCTTCACGGCAGGTGAGAGTGCCGATGCCGGAGAGTTGCACGTCGCCGGAAACCAGGGCAACGCCGACCGCCGCGCCCGGAACCAGGGCCACCGTGTTGGCAGTCGCGCCAAGAACGCCGGCAGCGCCAACCGGCACAAAGTCAAACGCCTTCAGCGCCGGTTCGACCAGTTCTGCCAGCGCGGGCGTGAATCCCGATAGAGCCACGGGTAGCGGCAACGCCGAGAGACCAGCAAGCCCGCCGCTTCGGGCCGTGCGACCGGAGCGCGAGCCTCCCGGGCTTTCCGAACGGTCCGGCTCATTCCATATCTCCAGCATCTGGGCTGCCGGCGTGACTCCGGCGAGCGGTTCCTTGGCGAAGCTCCATGCGTAGGAGACGGCACCGACGAGCTTGCCGTCGATGTATACCGGGCTGCCGGACATCCCGGCGACGACTCCGGATTTCTCGAGGCCCTGTCCCGAGAGCCGGCAGAGTATCATGTCGCCGCGCGGCCAGACGTGGCGCATGATATCAACAACCTCAACGCCGAACTCCTTGATCTCGGTGCCGAAGAAAACCGACCGGCCGGTGCCCTTCATGCCGGGTTTGAGTTCGTCCACGGTCATTATCGGGATGCCGGCCAGGGCGATGACGAATGACGCGAGCAAGAGAAACAGCGAGCGCTGAGCGCTGAGCGCTGAGCGCTGCCGAGCCGATCTCAAGTGTCTATTGGTTCGAGAGCAGGGCAAGACGCTCCCATTTCTGATGCCACTCGGCATAGTCTGCGAATGTGCGGCAGTTGACCGGCAGCCAGAAACAGGATTGTTTCTCCCAGATCGCCTGGTCGGGATAGAACCATTCCTCTTCGGAGTCGTAGACCGCGACCAGGTAACCTCGGCCCGCCTTGCCGGAGTCCGCACGCGACTGCTCGGCACCACCGATAGCCTGGCGTAGGGACGTCATTCTCTCATTCATGACTGCGGTCGGGAATCCGCTGGTCATGTCGGGAGTGAGATTGAATTCGAGCTGGAGCAGAGCGTTCAGATTCCCGCCGGACATCAGGGCCAGGTTAGGGGCGGGCAGCGGCGGCCGGCGCTCACCCGTAAGCGGCGGGTTAGAGCGGCAGGACCAGCCGGGTTGGATGAGCAGCAGCCGGCGGATATGGAAATAGGCGGCGCAGGCGAGGTCGTTACGATTGAAGACCCGGAAGTCGCGCACGTCCTCTTTGAGTTTCAACCAGAGCGTGCCGGTGATGAAGCTGTGCAGGTCGTCGGCCATCAGTAGCGAATGTCCGGACCGGCGCCGCGCAGCGCGTCTTGGACTGCGGCCTCGATTTCCGGCACCTCCTTGAAGTTCAGCATGGTCACCCCCAGCCCCAGGGTGTTGGTCCGCCAACGGACTCCGTCCAATGCGCCCATGACCTCGACTCGGTGGATTCCGGGATTGGCGTTGAAGAACTTGTCGGTCAACAGGTCAAACAGGCTCTGCCAGCCGGCCGGAGTGAGCCGGACCGTGGAACCGAGCAGCAGCACGCCGAGCGGTTTGAGACCGAGCGATACCGCGTCGCGGTAGTAGTTCATGAGCGCTACGCGGTTGGTCGGGTCGGCGACAAACCACGCGGTTTTGGCCGCCGCGTCAATCGCCATGAAGACCTCGAGGTGTCCGTAGACGTTTCTGAAGTTCTGGCGCAGCGGTACCTTGTTGGCGAAGGCGTTGTCATAGAACTGCTTGAGCAGGCCCGAGTTCCCGACCGTCTTCTGGGCTGCTTTGTCCGCAAACAGGTTCTCGTAGCCGTAGTTGGACATCGCATTGTGCAGGGGGTCGGATGCGTTGAAACGCGGCAGGCTGCCCAACATCACGCCGCAGCCGTACTTCGGGCTGAGCAGGGCAAACGATATCTCCAAGGACCGGTATGCTTCGAGCCTCAGTTTCGCCGGCATTCAGTCTTTCGCGCCGCGGCGAAGCGCAGCGATGAATCGTTTGAGTTCGGCATGGTCGTTCGCGAGTCGGGCGGCCAGGGGCTCCGCGGCGACTCGGGGCAGGACATAGTCGATGTTGCCGATGATTGCCTGGCCGGACAGTGCCTGCCGGAGCAACTGCCGCGGGCTCACGAAACGCTCGTATGCCTCGGCGTCGGCGAGGGGATGACCAGTGTCGGGATCGAGGAGCGCCGCGACCAGAAGACCAGGCAGTGTCCCGAGCCGGATCAGCAGTCCGGGCGGGCTCGGCGGGTCAGGCTGCAGGGCCTGTACTGACTTGACGTTGCCCGATGCAAGCAGGCGCTCGAGGTCCGGTTCCGGCCGGAGCCCGAGCCGTAGCGCGACCAGGCCGATTCCGAGGTTGTGGAGCGAGACGCGGGGCGACTGCGGGTTCCCTGCTTCGGGTTTCGTACTCCCCGGCGTCTGAGCCTGGCTGCGACCTTCGGTGTCAACCTGCATGAGCTTGCGGACTGCGAACCAGTGGCGCCGACCGGTGGCGAGCAGCTCCCGGAAGGTAAGGCGGATGAGCAGCGTCGTCAGGCTGCGATGTCGAAACTCGGACCGGATGAAAATGCCCCAGAGGGTCTCGGTGCCCGTCTCCGGGTCACGGTCGAAATGGCAATGGGCCATCGGGTCGGGCGCGACCGGCGACCGGCGGCTGGCGACGGACGAATTGCTGTCGGCGGTCTCGTAGAAGTTGAAGTCCGCCTTGGTTTTCGACACGCCGCGCACGATACGCAGGACGGTGCCGGCGAGCGGCCCGGACTCGATGGTCAATCGATCACCGGCGAGCGTGTAGCGGGGGCCGAACGGAACCAGGCCGGTGGATGGGCCGGTTTCGGAGCGGCGGAAGATGCGGGTCAGCAACGCCGGCAACTACTCTCCTCGAGCCCGGCGTCGGAGCATCGCTGCCGGCCGGTCAAAGCGCGCGTTGTTCATCGGTCGAGGGAAGTTGTGTCGAGCACCGTGGGGCGGTGGCGGTTCCCTGCGGCCACCCGACACCGCGTACAGGGGGCGACGAGTCCAACCGAGCTGCACCAACTCATAATCCTAGGGCGTCGAGGCGACAAGTCAAGTTGTCAGTGTTGCGATTCTGCCTTCGTTTTGGCACGGCACGACCGGCAGAGAGTCGGTCTTGAGCGCGAAATCGAGGTCGGCCCGGAACCCGAGGTCGGCGAGCCGGAGAGCGTGCTCGGTGGAAACCAGGGTTCGTGCAAGGTCCGTTCTCAGGTTCTTGTAGGCGGCCCGGGCGGCCAGCGCCGCGTCGTCGAGTTGCGCCGCCTTCCCGGCGAGCCGAGTGACCAGACCGCCGGCGCAGGCGAAGTCCTCGAGGCTGAGCCCGCCGTTGTTGCCGGCGCACAGGATGGTCACGGCTTCGTAGCCGGCCACCGCGTCGGCGACCGCGCTGAAGTTGACGAAGCTGCCGATGAGGACCGTGTCTGCGTCCTTGGCCGCACTCAACGCCTGGGTGCCGTTGGTGGTCGTGAAGATGACGACCTTGCCGGCGACGACCTCACGCGTGTACTCGCGCGGGGAGTTGCCGAGCTGGAATCCCTCGATTCGCTGGCACTCGCGCTCGCCGCCGAGCAGGACTTCGTTCTCGGCGTAGGGTTCGGCCAGCTTCATCGCCTGCTCGACGTCCGCAACCGGCAGCACAAACCGGGCGCCTCCGGCCAGCGCCGCGGCGATCGTAGTCGAGGCGCGGAATACGTCAACAACCACCACCGCTGAGCCGGGTTCTGAGCCGGCGAATTCCATGGGAACGGTCGCGACGCTGATTCTCACGCAGCCAGTTCTTCGTCGAGCATCCCGATCCCGAGCTTGCCACGGCGGAATCGACCGCTCTCCATCAGGCGGCGGTAGAGCCCGACCGTCGTGGGTACGCCCGTGACCGCAGTCTCGGTCAAAGCCCGGGCCATTCGCGCAATCGCTTGCGGCCGGTCCGGAGCCCAGGCAATGATCTTCGCCAGCAGCGACTCGTAGAGCGACGGCACCACGTATCCGGGCGCAAGATAGGAGTCGACCCTGATGCCCGGCCCGCCCGGCATCCGCACGTCGGTCACGAGGCCGGAACTCGGCTCGAAACCCGCATCAGGGTCCTCGGCATTGATGCGACACTCGATCGCGTGCCCGTCCGGCGCGGGCGGTTCGTCCGGCAGGGCGAGTGGCTCGCCGGCAGCGGCGAGGAGTTGGTGCCCGACTATGTCAAGGCCGGTGACCATTTCCGTAACCCCGTGCTCAATCTGCAGCCGGCAGTTGATTGCCAGGAAGAAGAAGCTCTCCTTGTCATCCATCAAGAACTCGACCGTGCCGGCATTGGTCAGACCTACCGCGCGGCCGATTGCCGACGCCTGGCTACCGAGCGTGCGGCGCAGCGAATCGTTCACCGCCGGCGACGGGCTTTCCGCCAACAGCTTCCGATACCGGAATTGGACCGAGCAGTCGCGCTCGGGCTGGAACGCGACGTTGCCCCGGCGGTCGGCCAGAAGCTGGATTTCGACGTGCCGGGCGCTCGCCAGGTGCTTTTCGATGTAGACACGGCCATCGCCGAACGTCGCCTTGGCCTCGGCCTGGCACATCCGGAACCCGGTCTCAATGTCCTTATCCCGCTTCACCAACCGCATGCCGCTTCCGCCGTGCCCGGCCGCAGCCTTCACCAGAACCGGGTAGCCCAGCTCGGCGGCCAGCTTCGCCGCGTCGGCAGCGGTCGCGACCTCGCCGTCGGAACCGGGAACGACGGCCAGCCCGGCTTCGCGGGCGATTTGCCGCAACCGGATCTTGTCCCGCGCCAGCCTCAGGGTCTCGGCAGTCGGACCGATGAACGTCACCTTGCAGGACTCGGTTGCCTCGGCGAACTCCGGTGATTCGGAGAGAAAGCCGTAGCCGGGATGAAGCGCATCCGCCTTTGTGATTTCGGTGGCCGATAGGATACGCGATACGTTCAGGTAGCTGTCCTGCGCGGGCGCCGGACCGATGCAGACCGCCTCGTCGGCGACGAGCACGGGGAGAGAGTCGCGGTCGGCCT
>CAZSUX010000111.1:0-8934 GCA_964610135.1 uncultured bacterium
TGCACGGTTCGTACCGGCAGGCTTTGCTCGACAACGCGGCCGCGCTGGCGCAGGCCATCGAGTGACGACGAGCTGGCAGGGCTTGGACAGGCGCTTGGGACACGATCCGAATTGTCAGACAATTCGGTCATGTCCCGCCGTCTCGCTCCGCTCGGTCACGGTCAGCTACCGCGAGCACATAGCCCTGCGCGACGTCACGCTCGACGTCGGGCGCGGGGACTTCTGCGGCGTCATCGGCCCGAACGGGGCGGGCAAGACCACTCTCCTTACCATCATCAATGGCCTTGGCCGCATCCACACCGGGACGGTCCGCATCATGGACGAAGTGGCGACGGACGCGAACTTCGGTCGGCTCCGTCGCCGCATCGGCTACGTGGCCCAGCAGGAACGGGTCGACCCGCGCGCGCCCATCTCGTGCCTCGAAGCGGTACTCATCGGCCGCTGCGGCCGCGCCGGCCTGTTTCGGCGGCTGGAAGAGAACGACCGCGAGCGCGCCCGGGCGATGATGGAGCTGACCCATACGTCCCACCTTGCCAGGCGGCCGGTCGGCCAACTCTCTGGCGGCGAGGCGCGCAAGATCGCGCTGGCCCGGGCTCTGGTGCAGGAACCCGAGATCCTGCTGCTGGACGAACCGACGTCGAACCTCGACCCGCGCGCGGTCCGCGAACTAGGCGAACTGGTGGTGGATGCGTACCGCCGCTTCAACCTGACCGTGGTGATGGTCACGCACCAGCTCGACCACCTGCCGGAGGTCGCGAACCGCATTATTATGGTCAAGAACGCCCGCGTCACGTTCACCGGCGATCGCACCGCGCTTGACGACACGCGCCTGATTGCCGAGCTCTTTGCCGATGCCGCCTGAGCTCGCCGTTCTCTGGAAACCGCTCGTGGCCGCGGTGCTCGGCGGGCTGGTCTGCGGCGTGGTCGGGGTCTGGGTGGTGCTGATGAACATCCCGTTCGTCGGCGTGGCGATGTCGCACGCGGCCTTTGCCGGCGCGGTCACCGGGCTCCTGCTTGGAATCAACCCACTCCTCACCGCCGCGGTCTTCTGCATCGCCGCGTCGCTCCTCATCGGCCCGATGGCCGAGCGCGCCGACATCGAGCCGAACGTCTCGCTCGGCATCATCTTCTCGGTCGTGCTCGGCTTCGCCTTCCTCGCCATCGGCCTGATGCGCGGCCCGCGCGCGGAAGCGCTCAACATGATATGGGGAAGCATCCTGCTGGTTTCCACGCGCGACATCGCCCTGATGGCCGGCGCGATGGCGGCAGTGCTGCTCTTTCTCGGGCTCTTCTACAAGGAAATCCAGGCCGTGTTGTACAACCGGGAGATCGCCCGCGCCGTCGGGATACCCGAGCGTGCGCTCTTCTTCGCGATGCTCGTCCTCTGCGGCCTGTCGGTAACCGCCAACTTGAGTACCATCGGCGGCTTGCTCATCTTCAGTCTCATCGTCAACCCGCCGTCAGCAGCCTTCCAGTTGACCTACCGGCTGAAGACGATGTACCTGCTGTCAGCGCTGTTCGGAGTGCTTTCCTGCCTGGTGGGGTTGTTCGTATCGTGGCTGACCGACGCGCCGGCCGGCGCGGTGATTATCATCACGTCGAGCGCGATCTTTGGGTTGTGCCTGCTCTTCTCGCCGAAGAGGCGAGGCGCAGTCACGGGGGCGAGGGGCTAGGGACGAGGGGCGGGGGATCGAAGCGCGCGGATGAGCGCACCGAGTAGCCGTCCCACAACTTCGCTCTGGTTCTGAGCTTTGGCGACGCACTCCTGTTTGAGCATTCTCAATCTCACTGCAAGTTCGAAGTAGGTTTCAAGCTCGGTGAGCGAGCCACGGCTGATTGACAGGTGGTTGAGGTAGACGCCGCGATGCTTGGAACCGTGCCCCTCTGCTATGTTAGCTGGTACTGACACCGCAGCGCGGTTCATCTGCGAGACGAGACCAAATCTCTCGTTCGCAGGCAGGGTTGCGGTCAATTCGTATGTCATCTCCACAAGAACCATGGCTTCCTGCCACACACGCAGATCCCTGTAGCTCTTGATCGGGCCGTCCTGTCCTTCCCTCATCCCTCGCCCCGCGTCCCTCGTCCCGCCAGTCTACTTCCCCGGGCACTCCCGCACGACGACCACGGCGATGTTTTTCTTGCCGTACGCCTTGTCGAATCGGGCGCAGAACTCAGCCGCGAGTTTCTTCGCTCGCTCATCGTAGGCGGCTTTGTCCGGCCAGGTGTTGCGCGGGTTCAGCACGGTCGGGTCGGTCACACCCGGGCAGCTCTTCGGAACGCCAAGATGGAAGATCGGGTCCATGTCGTACTCGACCTTGTCCAGCGAGCCGTTCAGCGCGGCCTCGACGATTTCCCGCGTCAGGCTGATGTCCATCCGCTTCCCGATGCCATAGGGGCCGCCGCTCCAGCCGGTGTTCACAAGATAGACCTGTGCGCCGTGCCGGTCCAGCCTCGCCCCCAGCATCCGGGCATAGATGTCCGGATTGAGCGGCATGAACGGAGCTCCGAAGAAGCGCGAGAACGTGCTCTTCGGCTCGACGATGCCGGTTTCGGTGCCGGCGAGCTTGGAAGTATAGCCCATCAGGAACCAGAGCATCGCCTGGTTGCGCGAGAGTCGCGCGACAGGCGGCAGCACGCCGTTCGCGTCGGCGGTGAGGAAAAGTATTGTCTTCGGGTGGCCGCCGACCGGTGGCGTTTTGATGTTCGACAAGAACGACAGCGGATAGGAGCCGCGCGAGTTCGGCGTGTAGCGTTCGTCATCAAGGTCGAACCGGCCGTCCGGGTAGACCATCGCGTTCTCAATGATCGCGCCGTGCTCGAGGTACGGCGCTTCATGGAAGCACGCCCGGTGGATATCCGGCTCTTTCTTCGGGTTCAGGTTGATGAGCTTGGCGTAGCAGCCTTCTTCGAAGTTGGCCACCCCGTTGTCGCTCCAGCTATGTTCGTCGTCGCCCAGCAAAGCCCGCCGCGGGTCGGCCGAGAGCGTGGTCTTGCCCGTGCCCGAAAGCCCCAGCAGCAGCGCCACATCGCCGTCCCGGCCCTCGTTGGCCGAGCAGTGAAGCGGCAGAATGCCTTCCAGCGGCAGCAGGTAGTTCATAACCGTGAACATGTGCTTCTTTACGCTGCCGCCGTAGGCCGAGCCGAAGATCACACCGCACCGACGGTCCACGTCCATTGCGATGGCCATGGTTGAAGTCTTGCCGGTCTCCGGAATCGTCCGCAGCCGGCCGGCGTAGCGGGCCGGGTCGAGCTTGTCGTACGGCAGGACGACGAGAGTGTAAGGCCGGGAAGCAAAGCAGGACTTGCCGATGTCAACCGGAACCCGCCGGAACATGTTGTCCGCGAACAACACCGTCAGCGCCCGGTCGCTCACCACCCGCACGGGAAGCGCGTGTCCGGAATCCGCCCCGAGTACGCGGTCCACCGCGTACAGCCGTGGTTTGGCCTCGAGCGCGGTCATCGCGTCGGCGAACGCCATGTCAAACGTCTCCGGCGCAATCGGCACGTTGTTCGGCGCGTCCCAGTCGATGTTCTTCTCGGATTCGGGCCGACGTACGGTGACCGTGTCCTGCGGGCTGCGGCCGGTCGACTCCGGTGCCGTCCACATCGCGAGACAGCCGCACGCCGCGACCATCGCCTCTCGTCGGGCGACAACGTCGGCAATCATAGCCCGACGGTCCGGGTTAACCTTGACATCAGGATGCCGGCTTATTACCCCGTCAATCCGGTTCTTCATTTCTCTGTTCATGCCTTTTCTCCGCTCCTGAACCTAGTGCTCCTTGCCGTTGGCCACGTGCGGCAGGGCCGCCTTCTCTTCGAGCACGGCCTGGGCCGCGGCCAGACGCGCAATCGGCACCCGGAAAGGCGAGCAGCTCACGTAGTTAAGCCCGACCCCGTGGCAGAACTTCACCGAGTCCGGGTCGCCACCGTGCTCGCCGCAGATACCGACCTTCAGCTCAGGCTTGGTCTCGCGGCCAAGGCGCACGCCCATCTTCACCAGCGTACCGACTCCGGTCCGGTCGAGCGTCTCGAACGGGTCGCGCTTGAGGATGCCGCGCTGCAGGTACTGAGGCAGGAACGCACCGACGTCGTCGCGCGAGAACCCGTAAGTCATCTGGGTCAGGTCGTTGGTGCCGAACGAGAAGAAGTCGGCCTCGCGGGCTATCTGGTCCGCGGTCACCGCCGCGCGCGGCACCTCAATCATCGTCCCGACCTGGTAGTTAACCGTAACACCGGTCTCCTTGAAGACCTGCCCCGCGACTTGCTCCACCACCGTGCGCTGGCGTGCCAGCTCGACCACGTCGCTGACCAGCGGTATCATCACTTCCGGCTTCACCTCGCCGCCGGTGCGCTTGACCGCGCACGCCGCCTCAAAGATGGCGCGCGCCTGCATCTCGGTGATTTCCGGCATGACGATGCCCAGCCGGCAGCCGCGGTTGCCGAGCATCGGGTTCGCCTCGCGCAGCTCGCGCGCCCGGCGCCGGAGTCTCTCGGCCGGCACGCCCATGGTCTTCGCGGCGGCCGCGATCTCCTCCTCGGTATGAGGCAGGAACTCGTGCAGCGGCGGGTCGAGCGTGCGGATGGTCACCGGCCGGCCTTCCATCGCCCGGAAGATACCCTCGAAGTCGCGGCGCTGCAGCGGCAGCAGCTTTGCCAACGCGCGGCGGCGCTCGGCTTCGGTCTCGGCGAGGATCATGGCGCGGAACCGCTCGATGCGCCCCGGGCCGAAGAACATGTGCTCGGTGCGGCAGAGGCCGATACCCTGAGCGCCCAGCGTGACCGCGGCGGCAGCCTGATCCGGCTGGTCCGCGTTGGCGCGCACCCGCAGCCGACGCACGTGGTCGGCCCAGCGCATCAGCCGCGCGAACCGGCGGTAGACCGGCGCCTGCGAAGGCTTGAGCGTCTTGCTGACCAGCACCTGTATCACCTCGGACGGGTTGGTCTTCATCTTCCCCTCGTAGACCTGACCCATGAACCCGTCGAGCGACACGAAGTCGCCCTCGGCCAGCGTCCGCTTGCCGACGGTCATCACCCTCTTCTGGTAATCGACGTGGATGTCGGAGCAGCCCACCACGCAGACCTTGCCCATCTGTCGCGCTACCAGCGCCGCGTGGCTAGTCATCCCGCCGCGCGCGGTCAGGATTCCGACTGCGGCACGCATGCCTTTGATGTCCTCCGGGCTCGTCTCCTCGCGCACGAGGATGAATGTCTCGCGCGCGCTGTGACGGTGCGGACGCCGCTCGCGGTCGGCTTTGGTCTTCGCCGCCTCTAACGCGTCGGCGCTGAAGTAGATCCTGCCGCTGGCCGCACCCGGCCCGGCCGCGAGACCGGAAGTGAGAAGTCTGCCCTCAGTGACCGCCTGCCGCTTGGCCGCCGGGTCGAAGATGGGCTGAAGCAGGTGGTTGATGGCATTGGGTTCGATGCGCAGCATCGCCTCGTCGCGCATGATCAGCCCCTCGGCCACCATCTCCAGCGCGATGCGAACCGACGCGAACCCCGTACGCTTGCCGGTGCGGGTCTGCAGGATGTAGAGCTTGCCCCGCGACACGGTGAACTCGATGTCCTGGATGTCGCGGTAGTGCGACTCGAGCTTGTTGCGGATGGCATAGAGCTCGGTGTAGACCGCCGGCATCGCCTTGCGCAGTTGGTCGAGCGGCTGAGGCGTGCGCACGCCCGCGACCACGTCCTCGCCCTGCGCGTTGATCAGGTACTCGCCGTAGAAACGGTTCTGGCCGGTGGCCGGGTCGCGGGTGAACGCGACGCCGGTCCCGGAGTCGTCGCCCATGTTGCCGAAGACCATCGCCTGCACGTTCACTGCCGTGCCCCATTCGTCGGGGATGTTGTTGAGCCGGCGGTAGACCTTGGCCCGGTCGTTGTCCCACGAGCGGAGAACCGCGGCGATCGCGCCCCACAGTTGCTTCTGCGGATCGGACGGGAACGGCGAGCCGGTCCGCTTCTGCACAAGCCGTTTGAATATGCGGACGAGCTCCTTGAGTTCGGCTACGGTCAGCTCGAAATCGTACTTCACGCGACGCCGAGCCTTCATTTTCTCGATCTCTATCTCGAACGGGTCACGCTCCTCCTGGCTCTCGGGCTTCATCCCCATCACCACGTCGCCGTAGGTCTGGATGAGCCGGCGGTAGGAGTCCCAGGCGAACCGCTCGTCCTCGCTCCGCCGCGCCAGCCCCTGGACCGTCTGGTTGTTCAGACCCAGGTTCAGCACCGTATCCATCATGCCCGGCATTGACGCGCGGGCGCCCGACCGCACTGAGAAAAGCAGCGGGTCGTGGGCGTCGCCGAACTTCCGGTCCATCAACCTCTCGACGTAGTGGACGCCCTGCTCGACTTCTTTGTCCAGCCCACGCGGCAGCTCGCGCTTCTTCATATGGTGGACGCAAGCCGACGTCGTGATGGTGAACCCGGGAGGAACCGGAAGCCCGAGGTTGGTCATCTCGGCCAGGTTCGCGCCCTTGCCGCCGAGTACGTCCTTCATTTGCGCCGAGCCCTCGGCTCGGCCGCCACCGAAACGATAGACTAGTTTCATCTGCCAGACTCCGTTCTGCGATCTCGCTTCATCAAATACAAATGGCTGGGAGTAAATCCGTCATGCGGCGACCGTGCCGCAACGGTAGGCTACTCTTCCTTACCGGTCTCACCGGTATCCGTGGAGAGAAAAGCGTCGAGGAGTTCCTTGGCCCTGGCCATGTTCTCCTCCTCTACCAGGACCTCGCCCCAGACCGGGCGCATCATGCGCGCCAGGCCGTCGTAGGCCGGAATCTGGAATGAGCGAACCATGGCCGGTATCCCGTTCTCCTCGAACAGGTCGCGGACCGCGTTCGCCATCAACTCATCGGCGGGCCGGTAGATAGCCTTAATTGCCACGGAGTGAATAGTATAGACGGTTTCCCGACAGCAGTCAAACCCGCCGGGAGGCTGCCGGACAAGAACCGGAACCTACCACCAAGTCACGAAGGCACAAAAACTGCCCGGCATCAGATCGCCTCCGGCCACCTAGTGTTTTGGTTCCTTTGTGGCTGAAACCCGGTTCGAGCGAAGTTCGCCCTCACGCACGCGCAGCCGCAGTCCCCGTTGACGCAGTTCCTGGATGTAGGAAGCCGACGGCACGCAACTCTCGCCGGTGAACGCGCCTGCACACTCGACCTGCCCGCGGCCCAGCATCAGCGCGACGATTGCCGCGGAGAAACCGGTCGTCCGCATCATCGCGGTCAACCCACTCCGCCGGTCCGCGTAGTCAATCAGCTCATACCTTATCGTCTTTTCGCCACTCGATCCCTTTGTCCCTCTATCCCTCTTTCCCTTCCCTTTGACGTCCACCCTCAGCAGCACGACATCGTCCTTCTCCCATGGCAGCACCGCCTCCAGCCGCTGAATCAGCAAGTGACGCGGAACGATACTCTTGCCGTCGACCTCGACTGGCTTCGTATCGGTCAGGCCGAGGTCGAGGAGCAGCCGTACCTTGGCGCAATGGTTCGGGTACCGAATCGTCTTGTAGTCGAGTGTCCTCACGCGGCCGCGATAGGTATGGGGCAGCGTCGACGACCCACCTGAAGTATTGAACGCCTCCAGCCTGCCAAACGGTCTGGGGAATGTCAGTTCCTCAACGTCGGTCAGCGGCTCACGCCACGTGAGATTGCCGGCGCGCAGAACCAGGCACGGCTCCACGTACTCATTGATGAGCCCGTTGGCTGAGAATACCAGTGAGTAGTTGAGCGGCGGCTTTGGCTTGCGCGGCAGTCCGCCCACGCGGATGCGGATTGAGTCGGTCCGGTCGAGCCGCGAGAATCCGTCCGCAGCGAGGATGCTCACCATCCCGGGTGCAAGCCCGCAGTCCGGCACCACCGTCACGCCCGCCTTCTTTGCTTGCGCACCCAGTGCAAGCTCCGCGTGCACCACGTCGTTGTTCCCACCCAGGTCGCAGAAGTGCGTCCGGGCCGCAATGGCCGCATGCGCCAGCCCGAGATTGAAGAAGTACGGCACGCAGCTCACCGCCACGTCGCAGGGCTTTATCAACTCGGTCATGCGCCGCCGGTCACCGGCGTCCACGACAACTGCCTCGACCTTCTCACTGCGCAGGGCTCGCTTCAGGTTCTGCAGCCGGTTGGGTTCGATGTCGGCAATCCTCACCTCTTCGACATCGTTCTGCCTGACAAGGTCATACGCGACTGCCCGCGCCTGCATCCCAGCGCCAATCACAAGGAACTTCATAGTCGTCCTTTCGTCGCTCAACTTCGATGCAATGCTACTCCCGCCCATGCGCCGGTCAACGACGACCAAACGGGCGGGTCATTCGGCGCTTCGCGCGGGCGAACGGCTGCGAGAATCAAAGGGTCGGGAAGGGCGGGCGGGACGGACTACGGCTGAAAAGCGGCGAGGAGTGCGGCGGCGATGATGGGAATCTCGTCGCGGCGGAGGGTGCGGAAGTCGAGCACGTACTCGCCCTTCTCGACCCGGCCGAACACCGGCGGCCGGCCGGGGCCGGGCCGCGCAGTCGTCTCCACTGCTACGACAGAAGCGTCTTGAGTGCGGCGTTCATCATCGCCGCGGTCTGTTCCGACTTGAACCCGAGATGCGTGATTGCGCCCGACGGACAGGTTGCGGCGCAGTTGCCGCAGCCCTTACACAGGGCCTCATTGACGTGGGATACTATCCGGTCGGCTCTCTCGACCAGTTCCGGAGCGTTGTACGGACAGGTGGCCGCGCAGAGTCCGCAACCCGCACACATGCTTTCGTCTACGACCGAGATTGTGGCGCTCGCCTCATACTTGTCCCGGGAGAGGATGGTGCCTGCCCTTGCCGCCGCAGCCTCTGCCTGGGCGATTGCCTCCGGGATGTTCTTGGGCGAATGCGCCAGCCCGGCGAGGAACACGCCTTCGGTCGCAAAGTCAACCGGCCGCAACTTGACGTGTGCTTCGA
>CAZSUX010000112.1:0-8866 GCA_964610135.1 uncultured bacterium
CGACATTGAGCACCAAAATGTAGATGCCTGGTGGAAGGCGCACGCCACGGCCGTCAGTTCCGTCCCAGTTGACAGAGCCTTCGTAGACCTCGTCTGCAAGGACCCCAACTCGCCGTCCTCCAGCATCAAAGACCAGCACGGGTGCCTCAGCGGCCCTTCCCGCGTCAAGCCGGACTGTCGTGCTCCGGCTGAACACGCTCGGCTCCGCAACCAGCGACGAGCGAGGGGCGACTGGCGTCCGGCGCTCTTCTGTGACGCCGCCTTCCTGTACGTACTTGATGGTCAAGATGTCGTTGTCGCCGATGCCCGCCACATACACGCAGCCATCTGGGCCGACGGCGATCTTCGTTCCGTAGCTCACCGTACCTGTGGGCGTAGTGTAGGTGGCAACCCAGACAGTGTCGCCGTCAGGGCCATACTTGATGGCTGCGCAACCGACCAGGCTTTGCTGGATTCGCGCGCTGCCCGTGACATAGGAATTCCCGCCCGGGTCGAGGGCAATCGCGCGGGCTTGGTCGAGTCCGCTTGCTGGACCGTCATACCGAGCCACCCACATCTGAGTGCCAACCGAATCGTACTTGACTGTGGCGTAGTCTGCGTTCCCGGCCTCGAATTGGGCGTACCCAGTCATGATGACGCTACCGACGCCATCCACCGCCACTGCCTGCGCCTTGTCGTTTCCGTTCGCCGTTCCATTGAACCTCCGCGTCCAGAGCGTCTCGCCCGCAGAATCGCACTTGACGGTGAGGTAGTCCCAGGAGGAGGTGGTGCCTACGCTGCTGCCAGTAACATACACGTGCCCGGCGCCGTCCGTTGCTACGTCCTCGGGCGAGTCCCAGTCGGCCGGACCGTCGTAGGCGGTCACCCACTGCTGCACACCCGATGAGTCGTAAGCGACAACCAGGTAATCCCCACCGGGACTGCTATCATAGCACGCTGCGGCCGCTACGATATCATTGACCGGACCGATGGCCAAGGCCCGGGCGTCCACAGTGTGGCCTGCCCAGTTCATCACGCGCGCCCAAGCCGTGTCGCCACTGGGCCGGTACTTCACCGTAGCCAAGTTGTAGCTGTCAGGAGGCGCGGCCAGCAGATTCGCGCAGAGCACGATATTGCCACCTGCATCCAGGGCCAAGTCGGTAGCACCACCATGAGCCCCGTAGGGTACAGACCAAAGGAGTTGACCACTCGAACCATACTTGACCGTGTGAGTCTGACCGTTCCCCCAGCCGGTAACGTAGACATTCCCTTGTCTGTCTACGCCCAACCCCGTGGGCGTGTCGTCGCTGCCGAAGTCGCACCGACGGACCCATGCCGTGTCACCATTCGGGTAGTACTTGATGGTGACAAAGTCGTTCCCGGTGCCCGAGCCCGCGCTATACCCGGCGACATAGACATTGCCCCCGGAGTCAACTGCAAGCGCTGTCGCGATGTCGCCACCATGCGCCGGCCCGTCATACCGCCGCACCCAGGCCGTATCCACGCCCGCACTCAGCAGGCCTGGGACGCCCAATCCCAGTCCCAACAGCAGCAGAACCACTCTATTCATGTCACAATGATAGACCCGAACACCATTCTGTCAAACCGCCCTCGCCCGCATCCTCGGATGCACCCGGCTCAGCGACTCCTGCACGGCGCGATACTCCTCGAACCCGGGCACGCGGGCAAACACCGACGCTGTCAGCGCGAAGCCCAAAAGCACGGCGGCGAGGGATTTCACCTACAACCTCTGCGAGATTGTCATTCCGGGCGACTGGAAGTCAAGTCCGGCAATACCCCTCCGCGCCGACGATTTCTGCAGGCCCGCCTGCTCCGGAACTCGGCTGGAAAGCCCCCGGCCACGCCGGACGTGGCCTACAACCCCAACCCCAAGAGGACCGAAATCGCTCTTGTCATGGTTCGATTCTAGAACTGGACTCCTACATGTCAAGCCGCCGCCGTATGCTCATGACGCGATGGTTCTCGCGCGGCCCATACGCGTGCCAAACCGCCGGGTTGTCGATGCCACGGTTTGACAAGCAGGGGTCGGCAGTTTACCATCACTCTTCATATGTCGCACATCAAACATGTTAAGGACGAGCTGGAGAAGCGGAACAAGGCTGCACAGATGGGCGGCGGTGAAGCGCCCATCGCCAAGCAGCACGCGGCCGGGAAGCTGACCGCGCGCGAGCGGATCGACATCCTGCTGGACAAGGGCAGTTTCGTTGAACTGGACCGGCTGCGGGTGCACAACTGCAGCGACTTCGGCATGGAGAAGCGCAGGATTCCCGGTGACGCGGTGGTGACCGGGCACGGCCGCATCAATGGTCGGCCGGTCGCCGTATTCTCCCAGGACTTCACCGTATTCGGCGGCACGCTTTCCCGCGTGTTCGGGGAGAAGGTCTGCAAAGTGATGGATATGGCGATGCGGACCGGGATGCCGGTAATCGGCCTGAATGACTCGGGCGGGGCGCGGATCCAGGAAGGCGTGGACAGCCTCGGCGCATATGCGGATATCTTCCTGCGCAATACGCTCGCCTCAGGCGTGGTCCCACAGATCTCGGTCGTGCTCGGGCCGTGCGCCGGCGGTGCGGTCTATTCGCCGGCCCTGACCGACTTCATCATCATGTCCGAGCGGACGAGCTACATGTTTATCACCGGTCCCGAAGTCATCAAGTCCGTGACCAAGGCAGAGGTGACCAAAGAGAAGCTGGGCGGGGCCGAGACGCACAATGAGACGTCGGGCGTGGCCCATTTCAAGGCGATTGACGACAAAGATGCGCTGGAGATGTGCCGCAAGCTGCTTGCGTATCTGCCGCAGAACAACCGTGAGAAGCCGCCGGCAGCGCCTACGCGCGACGATCCGAACCGGGCGTGCGAAGGAATCGACGAGATAATCCCGGATGACACGCGCAAGCCGTACGACATGACCCAGATAATCCACAAGGTCGTGGACAGAGGCAGCTTCTTCGAGGTGCAGAAGTTCTATGCCAAGAACATGGTCATCGGGTTCGCCCGGATGAACGGCGAGGTCATCGGCATCGTGGCGAACCAGCCCAAGTTCCTGGCCGGGTGCCTCGACATCGACGCGTCGTGCAAGGCAGGCCGGTTCGTGCGCTTCCTCGACTGTTTCAACATCCCGATTCTGACTTTCGAGGACGTGCCCGGATTCCTGCCGGGGACCAACCAGGAGTACGGCGGCATCATCCGGCACGGGGCCAAGCTGCTCTATGCCTTCTGCGAGGCGACCGTGCCCAAGGTCACGATCATCACGCGTCGGGCGTACGGCGGAGCGTACGACGTCATGTCCTCAAAGCACATCCGTGGTGACTTTAACTTCGCTTACCCGACCGCCGAGATTGCGGTGATGGGCTCGGACGGCGCGGTGAACATCATCCACCGAAAGAAGATTGCCGAGTCGGCCGACCCGGAAGGCACGCGCAAGAAGTTGGTCGAAGACTACGAGGAGACGTTCGGGAATCCGTTCAAGGCGGCAGAACTCGGGTTTGTGGACGAGGTGGTCGAGTTCGAGGATACGCGGCGCCGGGTGGTCGAGTCGTTCGAGATACTCAGGGACAAACAGGCAGAGAACCCGAAGAAGAAGCATGGAAACATCCCGCTCTGAGGAAATGACGAAGCCAAGGCGGGGACATGACCGTATTGTCAGACAATACGGATCGTGTCCCAAGCCGACCGGAGAAAGCTACCGCCAAGGCCGCCAAGAACGCCAAGAGCGCCAAGGTCCGGAGAAGAGTATCCGCAGATTACGCAGATGACGCAGATTCGGTCTGAGGGTTCCACATTCCCTCGCCCCTTGAGGGAGAGGGGCAGGGTGAGGGGAGCATGGGTCATCCCGCTGGTTGTGGGCCTTGCTCTGGTCTCGGGATGCAAGAAGCCGAACCACGCTCCGGACGCGCCTGCAGTCTCAATCGGCACGTCCGCCGGCGTCATCAACGGTACGTGCACTTTCCGGAGTGTGAGCGAAGACCCTGACGGCGACAGCGTCGCCATCAGGTTGGACTGGGGCGACGGCGACACGTCGGCCTGGAGTGCGTTTGTTCCCTCCGGTGACACAGTCGCGGCGAGCCACGTATGGTCGTCGGCTGGCACATACTGCGTGAGAGCTCAGGCTAGAGACAAGGAGGGAGCAGGTTCAGACTGGACAAGCGGCCTTGGCGTTGTCATAACACGAGGATGGACCAGGACGTTTGGCGGGATGTACGACGACCGGGGCTACTCAGTCCAGCAGACGCAGGACTGCGGGTACATAGTTGCAGGGTCCACGAGTTCCTACGGCGAGGGTAGTGGGGATGTCTGGCTCGTCAAGACCGACGCCGCCGGACACGTGACTTGGAGCAGGAACTTCGGCGGTGCCGGCACGGCTTGGGGCCATTCGGTGCAGCAGACCCGGGACGGTGGGTATATCGTCGCCGGAACCACCTGGCCCTTCGGCGGTAGTTTCTATGATGTCTGGTTGCTCAAGACCGATGCCAGCGGCGATACGATTTGGACTAGGACTTTCGGCGGGGCGAACTACGACGAGGGTTACTCGGTCCAGCAGACTCGGGACGGCGGCTACATCATCACAGGAGTTATCGATTCCCCTGGCGAAGGTCGTTTCGACGTCTTGCTTGTCAAGACTGATGGCACGGGCAACGAGGTTTGGAGTAGGACCTTCGGTGGGGCTCAGAATGACTATGGTCGCTCGGTCCAGCAGACGCGGGATGGCGGATACATCGTCGCAGGCGGCACCGGTTCATACGGTGCGGGCTCGGCCGACGTCTGGCTCATCAAGACCGACGCCAACGGCGACACGGTTTGGACTAGAACTTACGGCGGAGTGGAACACGAAGATGGCCGCTCGGTCCAGCAGACGCAGGATGGTGGCTACGTCATTGCGGGACAGACCTGCTCCTACGGTGCGGGCGACAGCGATCTTTGGTTAGTCAAGACCGATGCCAAAGGAGATACGGTTTGGACGGGGACTTTCGGCGGGGCGAAGTTGGACTGGGGTAGCTCGGCTCAACAGACGCAGGATGGCGGGTACATTGTTGCAGGGACAACCGGGTCCTATGGCGCAGGGGATGATGTCTGGTTGGTCAAGACCGACGCCAGCGGCGGTATGGTCTGGAGCAGGACTTTCGGCGGGGCGAACCTAGACTGGGGCAACTCGGTTCAGCAGACACAGGACGGCGGGTACATCACCGTAGGATACAGCGGCGCGGGCGCGTATGACGTCCTGCTGATAAAGACCGACGCGGAGGGTATGGTGGAAGGCAGCACGAAGTGACGGGGCGCCGATGACGGACAAGGGTCGCGATGAGCTGAGAAGGCTTGTCGAGAAGTGGGAGCAAGAGACAGTAGCTCCTGTACTTAAGAAGGCGCCGGAGCGGGCGGATGCGAGCGAGACGGTTTCGGGCCTGCCGTTGACACGGGCGTACACACCTGAGGACTGGGGCGAGGAGAATTACCCGGAGCAGCTTGGCATGCCGGGGAGCTTTCCGTTCACGCGCGGAGTCCAGCCGACAATGTACCGTTCCCGGTTCTGGACCATGCGCCAGTACGCCGGGTTCGGTTCCGCCGAGGATACGAACAAACGCTATCACTACCTGCTGCAGCAGGGTCAGACCGGGCTGTCGGTCGCGTTCGACCTGCCGACCCAGATGGGTTATGACTCGGATTCGGCGATGGCCAAAGGCGAAGTCGGCAAGGTCGGGGTAGCCATCTCCTCACTTGAGGATATGGAGACTCTGTTTGCCGGAATCCCGCTCGACAAAGTCTCGACCTCGATGACCATCAATGCCACTGCCGGCATTCTGCTTGCCATGTACTGCGTGGTTGCCGAGAAGCAGGGCAAGAGCATCGCGGGCTTGCAGGGCACGATACAGAACGACATCCTCAAGGAATACGTGGCGCGCGGGACCTACATCTTTCCGCCGAGACCGTCCTTGCGTCTTGTGACCGATATCATCGCGTGGTGCGCGGAGAACGTGCCGAAGTGGAACACGGTCAGCGTGTCGGGTTATCACATGCGCGAGGCAGGCGCGACCGCGGTGCAGGAGGTCGCGTTCACCATTGCGGACGGGCTTGAGTACATCAAGGCTGCCTTGAGCGCAGGGCTCGCGATAGACAAGTTCGCGCCCAGGTTGTCGTTCTTCTTCGCGGCGCACTCGAACATCCTTGAGGAAGTAGCGAAGTTTCGCGCGGCAAGGCGGCTTTGGGCGCGGCTCTTGCGGGAGCGGTGGAACGCCTCGGACGATTCGTGCAAGCTCAGGTTCCACACCCAGACCGGCGGCGTCACCTTGACCGCACAGCAGCCGGAGAACAACGTCATGCGGGTCGCCTATCAGGCGCTGGCGGCAGCCCTCGGCGGGACCCAGAGTCTGCACACGAACTCGCGGGACGAGGCGCTGGCACTACCGAGCGAGGAATCCGTGCTGATTGCCCTGCGCACCCAGCAGATTGTCGCACACGAGTCGGGCGTGGCGGATACGGTTGACCCTCTGGCCGGGTCGTATGTGGTCGAGTCTCTGACTGACGAGATTGAGGAGCGGGCGCGGGAGCTGATTGGCAAGGTTGAGCAGATGGGCGGGGTGGTCCCGGCGATTGAGCAGGGGTTCATGCAGAATGAGATCGCCGACAGCGCTTACAAGTACCAGCAGGCGGTGGAGAAGAAGCAGCGGATAGTGGTCGGGGTGAACAAATATGAGGAAGGGATCGAGAGATCGAGAGACCGAGGGATAGAGGGGAAACTGCTGAAGGTTGACCCGGCTCTCGGCGACAGGCGAGCGGCTGAACTCGCCGTGTTCAAGCAGAAGCGGGATGCGCCAAAGCTCGCCTCGGCGCTTGGAGCCTTGAAGGACGTCGCACGCGGGACGGGGAATCTGATGGAGGCTGTCCTGGCTTGTGTGCGAACAGGGGCCACCGTCGGGGAGGTCTCGGATGGACTCAGGGCGGTTTTCGGAGAGTATGACCGGCTGCGCTAGGAGAGCATGATGGTAAAGAACGTATCCCACATCGCCATAGCCGTCCCGAATGTTGATGAGGCCGCTCGTTTCTACTCAGAGAAGCTCGGGCTGAAGATGGTCGGCCGGGAGGACGTAGCTGGCTCAAAGGTCACGGTCGGCTTCATTCCTGTAGGGGAGACCCGCATCGAACTCGTGCAGCCGGCAGCTCCAGACTCTCCCGTCGCGAAGTTCCTCGAGACACGCGGGTCGGGCCTGCAGCACATCTGCTTTGAAGTTGATGACGTGGCAGCCGAGTTGAAGCGACTGGACGCGGCCGGTGTCAGGCTGATCGACAAGGTGCCGCACCCGGGCGCGCACGGGACCATGGTCGGGTTCATCCATCCTTCCGCTACCGGCGGCGTGTTGATCGAGCTCAGCCAGCAGATGCAGAAATGAGCAGGAGCTAGCCGGTGGCTGTGCAATTCAAGGACTACTACGAGGTTCTCGGTGTCCCGAAGGACGCGGACGAGAAAGCGATAAAGGCCGCTTACCGGAAACTGGCGCTCAAGTTCCACCCTGACTGCAATCCGAACAAGGCCGAGGCGGAAAGCAGGTTCAAGGAAATCAACGAGGCGTATGAGGTCCTGCGGGATGCGGACAAGCGGAAGAAGTACGACCAGTTCGGAGCCGACTGGCAGCAGGCCCAGCAGGCTGGGCAGGCCGGTGACTTCGACTGGAGCCGCTATCAGGCGGGGCCGGGGCAGGGCGGTCGCACGCGGTACACGGCCGAGGACCTTCAGGACCTGTTCGGCGAGGGCGCGCCGTTCTCGGATTTCTTCACCTACATGTTCGGGGGCGAGGGAGCCCAGACTCGGCCGCGGGCCAGGCGGGGACGCGATATCGAGCAGCCGATTGCGGTAACGTTGGCCGAGGCGTTCAAGGGCACGCTCCGGAGAATGAAGCATGCCGGCGGGCCGACCATCGAGGTGAAGATACCGCCCGGTGTCGACACTGGCTCGCGCATGCGAGTGAAGGGGCAAGGTATGCCCGGCCGGCGCGGGCAACCGGGTGACCTCTGGCTGGTTATCACGGTTGAGGATGACCCGCGGTTCGTCCGCAAGGGGAATAACCTGCACACGCGGGTTCAGGTTCCATTGTATACAGCGCTGCTCGGCGGCGAGGTGATGGTGCCGTTGCTCGAGGGCAAGGCGCGGCTTCGGGTACCGGCCGAGACGCAGTCGGGAAACGAGCTTCGACTCAAGGGCCAGGGGATGCCGGTCTACGGCGAATCCGGCATACGCGGTGACCTGTACGTGGTCATCGAGGTCCGCCTGCCGGCGAAGCTCACCGAGAAAGAGCGGGCCCTGTTCCAGGAGCTGGCCGGGATGCGGCCCGAGGAGAAGTGATGCCGGGATACGAGGTCCGCGTGCTGGTTGAGTTGACGGGTCTCGATGAGCTCGTTATCGTCGAGTGCGTACAGCGGGAGGTCATTCGCGCACGGACGGCCGAGGCCGGCCGGTTGCTGCTCGAGGATTCGGACATCGCGCGACTGCGCCGGATTCACCGGCTAATGACCGATTTCGACATTGGCCTCGATGCGGTTGAGCTGATACTCGGTCTGCAGGATGAGATTGCCCGCCTGCAGGGCCGAACTCCCGAATCCAGCGAGACATAGAAGAAGTCTAATGGGTGTCGGCGTTTGTCGCACATCCATAAGAATGTGAATCTAAGGAGAATATCCAAATGGCGCTCAAAGGAAGCAAGACCGAGAAGAACCTGCTGACCGCCTTTGCCGGTGAGTCGCAGGCACGCAATCGCTACACGTATTTCGCGGGCCAGGCGCGCAAGGAGAACCTGGTCCAGATTTCCCTGATATTCGAGGAGACCGCGAACCAGGAGAAGGAGCACGCGAAGCGGTTCTTCAAGTTCCTGGAGGGCGG
>CAZSUX010000113.1:0-8864 GCA_964610135.1 uncultured bacterium
CGCTTCCCGGGCGTTGGACAGCGTGGCCGCGGATTTCAATGACAGCCTTGTCATCATCGCGTACCACCGCCGTCTGGCCGGTGACACGCTCAGTCCCGAGTACGCCGAGGCGCGCCGTCTGTTTTACTACAGCTCGAACGGCGAGCCGGCCACGACCTTCGACGGCGGCGAGGTGGTCTGGACGCCGGGACCGGAGTACAACTACCCGACCTTCCACGCCAAGACGGTCGCCGCAAGGAACGTTGTCCCCGAAGCCCAATTGGGCGTCAGCGCAACGTCGAGCGACAGCGATGGGACGGTCACGGTGCGGGCGACCGGCGTCAGCGCGACGCCGGCCGAGAGTCTGACGCTGCACATCGTGCTGGTCGAAGACAGCGTGCGCGCCTATCTGCCGGGTGCGTCGGACACGGTCTTCCGCCATGTGATGAGGCAGATGCTGCCGAGCGAGAACGGCGCAACCATCAGCCTCACTGTCGGCGACACGACCGTCGTCGAGCGGCAGTTCCAGTTGAAGCCATTCTGGAGTCGTTCCATGCTCGGCGTTGTGGCCTTCGTACAGAACACGCGGACCCACGAGGTACTGCAGGCCGCACAGCTGAGCAGGATTGAACAGCAAGGGAGGTCACGATGAACCCGAGACCCGGGGTTGCCCGGGAATGCAGCGCCATTGCCGCGGTCTTTGTCTTCCTGGTGGTTCTGGCCGGCCCGGCACTGGCCGGGTACGGCCTCAAACTGGTCGCGCGCGGCGACACCGTTCAGCACGTCAGTCCCAGCGGAATCGGGGAGTTTCACTTCACACTGACCAACGCCGGCAGCCAGCCTGACGTGTACGAATTCGACTGCCGCGTGGTCGCGAGCGTTTCCGGGTGGGCGGTCGTGTACTGCGTCGGAGGTCAATGCGTCGAACCCGGGAACCTGGTCTACGATACTCTCCCCGCTGGAGTCGCGGACACGGCAATCAAGGTCACGGTGTACACGAACACAACCGAGGGAGAGGAAGTCGTATCCCTGCGGGTCCGCTCGATGGGCGATTCGGCGCTGGCCGAGTCCATTGCGACTCACACCATCGTCGGTACAGGTATCGAGGAAGGCGTACTTCTGGGTGCACCGGATGTCCATTTGAGGGTGGTGCCGAACATGGTTACCCGGCAGACCGGGGCGTCGGTCCTTTTCTCAACGCGGGAGCGGATGTCCTTCAGAGTGACGCTGCACAACGTAGTCGGGCAGTGGGTCCAGACCGTTGCCGCCGGCATCGTGCCACGCGGTCTACACCGCGTTGTTTGGCGGCCAGAGCGCGGGCTGCCGCGTGGCGTGTACCTGCTGAGGCTGGTGGTCCAGTCGGGTTCGGCAGTCGGCAAGGTCGTCGTCGAGTGAGGTCACCAGCCGCGCGTCGCGGATTAGACGGTTCGACCTGTCCTCTGTGGTGCGGCTGACACCACAACGATAGGAGGCGCGATGCAGGAACGTCGTCTTGTGGACTACGCGCGCGCAGCCGGCTGCGCGGCCAAGGTCTGCCAGGAAAATCTGATGCAGGTTCTGCAGCAGCTTCCTGTTTTCCGGCATCCCGACCTCTTGGTCGGAGGCGACACGTCGGACGATGCCGGAGTATACCGGCTCGACAACGAACGAGCGCTGGTGCTGACCGTTGACGTGCTGACGCCGATCGCCGACGACCCGTATGTCTTCGGCCAGATTGCCGCTGCCAACTCCCTCTCGGACGTCTACGCGATGGGCGGGACGCCACTGGCTGCGCTCTGCATTCTTGGCTATCCGGTCGGCGAGATAGACAACGAGACGATAGAGGCGGTGCTGGCGGGTGCGTGGGATAAGGTGCGGGAGGCTGATGCTGTGGTTGCGGGCGGCCACACGACGAAAGACATGGAGCTCAAGTGCGGCCTGGCCGTCACCGGCCTCGTCCATCCGGGTCGTGTGGTTACCAACGCCGGCGCGCGGCACGGCGATGCTCTGGTACTCACGAAACCACTCGGAATTGGCATCATCACTACGGCGCTGCGTGCCAGCCTGGCGCCTGCCCGGGCAATCGAGCAGGCCAACCGAGTGATGTGCGAGCTAAACCGTACGGTGGCCATGGTGATGATTGAGTTCGGCGTGAATGCGGCGACCGACATTACCGGGTTCGGACTGGCTGGGCACGCCTGGGAAATGGCGCTGGCCAGCGGTGCCGCCATCGAGATACAGGCGGATCAGGTTCCAATCATCCCCGAGGCCTTTGACCTTGCCCGGCAGGGCCTGTTCCCGGGCGGGTCGGTGAAGAACCACGAGTTCATGGAGACGAGAGCCGACTTCGTCCCGTCTGTGCCCGAGGAACTTCAGATGCTCTTGTGCGACGCACAAACGTCCGGGGGGCTATTGATTTCACTGCCCACCGAACGCGCAGCGGACTTCTGCGGCCGGCTGATTGGTGCCGGTGTTGCGCAGGCCGCAGTCATCGGCCGGGTGCTTCCAGGCCCGGCACGAATCCGCGTAGTCCGCTAGCCCGACGTTTGGTTCGGTTTCTGTTGCCCGTGACCACTTAGAGAATATGATGAAAGGAATGCCTGACGAAGACCTGTTGGCCTCAGCGGCCCCAGTCGGGCTGTACGCTCAACTGGCCGAGGCGGTCACGACGATGAAGCCGGAACTCGTGGTCGAGCTTGCGCGCAAGGTCCTGGAACAAGGCTTGTCGCCGCAGGATGCGATGACACAGGGGCTGGCCGCGGGCATGCGACGGATGGGTGAGAAGTACGCCGCGAAGGAGTGTTTCGTACCCGAGGTGCTGCTCGCGTCTAGGGCGATGTACGCCGGTTTCGAAGTCTTGTCGAAAGCCGCAAACTACCGGCCTCAAACAACTAGGGGCAAAATCGCACTCGGAGTGGTACAGGGCGACATCCACGACATCGGCAAGAACATTGTGAAGGTGATGGTGCAGGCGGCCGGATTCGAGGTGATTGACCTCGGCCGGAACGTTCCGCTGCCCGAGTTCGTCCGGGCGGCCGAGTCCGGCGCCACGGTGCTTGGCGTCTCGTCGCTGATGACCACGACGATGCCGAGGATGGGCAAGGTGGTCGAGGCGCTGGATAAGGCCGGCCTGCGTCCGGGCGTGAAGATCATTGTCGGCGGCGCGCCGGTGACCGAGCGCTTCGCGCAGAACATCGGCGCGGATGGGTTCGCGCCCGACGCGCATGCGGCGGTACTGGAAATCGAGCGGCTCGCAGGGCAAGCTGGCGGGTAGCAGCTAGGAGCTAGGCGTGGGCAGCGGGCAGGACAGGACTAGTCGCTTCAACGCGCTGATGCGCGGGGAGAAGCCGGAACGACCGGTCGTCTTCCCGATGGTCGCGGCCAACCACGCGGCGCACCTTGAGGGTTTCTCGATCTCCGAGGCCGTGACGCAGTCGGACACGCTGGCGCGTGTGCTCTACTCCGCATACCGGTTCTATGGCTATGACCTCCTGATGGTCTTCACCGATACGATGGTTGAGGCCGAGGCGATGGGCGCGCAGGTCTTGATCCCCGAGGACGACGACCCATTCCTGCTTGAACCACCGCGCGTTTCCAAGCTCGAGCCGGCTGACCCGGGGAAGGATGGTCGGATGCCAGTCGTGCTCGAGGCCACCCGCCGTCTGAAGGCGCTGCTAGAGGACGAGGCGCCGATTCTGACTTCTCTCAAGGGGTCTTTTTCCCTGGCATCATTCCTGCGCGGAATCGACAAGTTCCTCGAGGATTTGCTGACCGACCCCGGGCGGGCACACGATTTCCTGAAGCTCGCGACCGAGAACCAGCTTGCCTATGCGGAGGCGATCATCAAGGCTGGTGGGATTCCGTTCATCGGCGACCCGGTCGCGTCAGGCAGCCTGGTGAGTCCGGAGATGTTTCGCGAATTCGCGCAGCCGTATCTTGCGCAACTGGTACGTTCCGTCCATGAGTCGGGCGCGAAGGCGGGGTTGCACATCTGCGGCGAGACGAGGCGCCTGCTGGCCGACATGGTTGCGACAGGGGCCGACTTCCTGAGCATCGACGAGATGGACCTGGCGCTCGCGCGACAGGAGGTTGGCGACAACACGGTCCTGATGGGCAATGTCTCGACCAATCTGCTGCTTAAAGGCAAGCCGGAGCAGGTCGCGGCTGCCGCGAAGCGATGTCTGGAGCGGGGCGGACAGGGTCTGATTCTCTCTTCGAGTTGCGACGTGCCGACCGACACCCCGAAGGAGAACGTTCAGGCCTTGGTGAAGGCGGGCAGAGAACAGAAGGCAACGTGACTTTCACGGTGGTCCCGCACGGAAACCGCAATCTCCGCGAGCTGCTATCCGACGCCGGCACGATCCTGCCTTCCGACTGCGGCGGGGCGGGCACCTGCGGCAAGTGTCGAGTCCGGGTACTAGACGCGGAAGGCGAGAGGTACGTCCTTGCCTGCCAGTACGTTCCGGCCGCGCCGGTCGCAGTCGGGCCGGCCAGAGTCGGGCCGGTCGGACAAGCCCGACGAATCGGACGGACGAAGAAGGGCCCCGCGTCCCGGTCTCTGCGCCTGGCCGTCGACATCGGGACTACCGCTATGTCACTGGCTGCGGTCGACGAGGCGAAGCGCCGGGTCGTCGCAAGGCGGGAAGTGCTCAACCCGCAGATGATATTCGGCGCCGACGTATTGAGCCGCATCGCGGCGGGGAAGAAGGTCAGCCGGGCCGCGCTGGAACCCGAGCTGCTACGGTTCATGGACGACACCGGGATCGAGCACAGGCGTTTGGTCGTTGTCGTGGGCAATACGGTGATGGCCCATTATCTCATGGGTCGGAGCCCGACGTCGCTCGGCGAGTTCCCCTACAAGTCACGGCTGCCGTTGCGCAAGAGCCTGGTGCATCGGCGCGGAGGCTTCTGGTTCCGGATGCTGCCGCTGCTCGGCAGCTTCGTCGGCAGCGACTGCACGGCGGCTATACTTGCTTCGGGTATGCACCGGACAGCGCGTCTCTCCCTGCTGGTGGACGCCGGCACCAACGGCGAGGTCGTGCTTGGCAACCGAGAGCGGATGCTCGTGACTTCGACCGCGGCCGGGCCGGCTTTCGAGGGCGCCACGCTCGCGTGCGGCAGTCTGGCGCAGGTCGGCGCGGTCAAGGCGGTGCACTACCGTGACGGAGGATTGGTGCCTGAAGTCATCGGCGGCGGAGAGGCGAGGAGCATCTGCGGTTCAGGCGTGCTCGACGCCGTGGCAGAGGCGACCCGCGTCGGGCTGGTTGATGCCTCCGGTCGAATCAGCGGCGGACGACTGGAACTCGGCAACGGCCGCGAGTCGGTCTACCTGTCGCAGGCCGACGTACGCGAGGTGCAGTTGGCCAAAGGCGCGGTTGCGGGCGCCATCAAGGTCCTCATTGCTGAGTGGGATGCTGTCGCCGCTGACATCGAATGCGTGCACGTGACCGGCAAGTTCGGCGCGGCAATGAACCCGGCGGCGGCGGTCGGAATCGGCCTGCTGCCCATGGTCGCTTTGGAGCGAATCCGGCGGCACGGGAATCTGGCGCTACTCGGCGCGGTGCGGGCTACGCTGGACCCAAAGCTGTTTGATGAGGCGGAGCGTGTGGCTGCAAACTGCCGGGAGGTGATGCTGAGCAGCCACGCGAGCTTCGAGCAGGCGTTCGTCGAGTCAATGCGGCTGGAGCAATGGAACTGATACCCAGGGCGACGCTTGAGCAGATTCGGCGCGAACGGGTTGAGGAGTTGGCTGCCGTTCGTAGACAGGGGACGAAGGTCGTTGGCTACTTCTGTATCTACGCGCCGGTGGAACTGATTCAGGCCGCCGGCGCCATTCCTGTCCGGCTGATGCGCGGCGGGCACGCAGCCGAGGAGGCGGGCGAGCGATACCTGCGGGCGGATGCCTGCTCGTTCTGCAACGCCTGCATGGGTAACTTCGACCTCGACCCGGCCTACAAGCAGATCGACGCGGTTGTCACCGTCAACACCTGCGACATGATGCGCAGGCTGCCCGAGGCCATCGAGCGGCACCTCGGCACCCCGGTGTTTCAGGTCTACATGCCGCGCACCTCCGAACCGCTGCCACACCGGGTGGCAGAATTCAGACGCCAACTTGAGTCGCTGGCCGGGCAACTGGCAACACTTACCGGCCACGTTGTTGTTGAGGAACGGCTGGAATCGGAAATAGCCGCGTTCAACCGTATGCGGGATATGCTGCGGCAGACGAGCGACACGCGCCGGGCCAACTCGCCGCTTCTTTCCGGCAGTACGATGCTCGACCTGGCAGCGACCGCATGGCTGCTGGGTCCAGTCAAGGCAGCTTCTCTCATTGAGGAGGTGCTGCGCATCCTTGCTGCACGGCCTCGTCCGGCGACACGGCGGCCACGGTTGATACTCGGCGGCAGCATGTTGACCGAAGACGACCGCTGGCTGCTCGATATGGTCGAAGAGAAGGCGGATGTCGTGACTGACTTCGTCTGCACGGGTACGCGCTGGTTCGCTGACGACGTGCCGCCTGGCGGTGCGCCCCTGGACCGCCTGGCGGGTTTCTACTTCAGCCGGACGTGCATGCACCGCCGGCCCAACTCGGACCTGTACGACTATGCGCGGAAGCTCGTCCGCGAGTTCCGGGTTGCAGGTCTTGTATACAAGACGCTGCTCTATTGCGACCCTTGGGACTTCGAGGCGCGGCGCTTGCAGGAGGCGCTGGGCATTCCCATGCTGCATCTCGATACGGACTATTCAACCGAGAACCGCGAACAGATGCGCACGCGGGTTGAGGCGTTCCTGGAGACGCTATAGCGTGGGGAGTCCGAAGTCCGAATGCCGAATGTCGAATGTCGGGTACAGCGACCCGAAGCCGGCGCGGGTCGGCTTTGACGAGTGGCTGGAGTTGTTCGACCACGTCCCGGACGAACTGATTGAACGCTATCATTACTACGGGAATGGCGAGGCTTGGTCTAAGTACTTGTTTCCGCCCCAGACCTTCAGCATCTACGGCGCGCGTCACCTGCGCCGGCTGAAGTTCGACAACTCACTCGTAGCCCTGCGGATGTGGGGATTCGTGCAGAACGAAACCGAGCGACTGTTTCGTGCAAGGCAGACCGGACGTCGGGTGATTGCGACAATGGGCGACTTGGGTGCAGTGCCGGTGATCGTCAACTCATTCCCGGACTGTGTGGCCTTCTACCCTGACTGTATCTGGTGGACGCCGTTCGTGATGGAGAGCCGGGTGCTGTTTGACGCCGCGGCTGAACTTGGCGTCGGTGACGCGACCTGCTTCTCGCGCGCTGCACTGGGGGCGTTCGCGAAGCACTCGTATTTCCCTGACCCGGACCTGGTCATCGCTTCGACCGGCGCGTCATGCGACGACTACTCGGGTGTCGAGCAATTGGCGGAGCAGTTCGCCCGCGAGATGCTGTGGACTGAAATGCCGATGAGATGCGGAACGGGACCAATCGGACCAATGAGAGATATGTTGGTCAAGGAGTATGAGCGGGTGGTCGCGGCGATGGAGAGGCTGACCGGCGACAGGTTGACCGAGGACCAGTTGCGGGCAGGCATTCGACGCACCAACGCGATCAGGAAGAAAGTTGCCCGCCTGCGCGAGCTGGCGTATGGCGGTGGGGTGCTGGCCGCACTTGAGATGATGGTCGTGGAGTTCGGCAGCCTGCACTACTACTCGGACATCACCGAATGGACCGCCGTTCTGGAGCATCTGCTCGCGACTGCCGAGGAACGGGCTGCCAAGGGCCAACGCGTGCTGAACGAGGACGCCCTGCGAGTTGTCTGGGTGACGCCGCCGGCAGACCCATTGCTGCTCACATACGTAGAAGACTCGGGCGCGCAGGTGGTTGGGACCGAGTACGTCATCAATCAGGCGCTTGGGTTGATAGATGAGTCAAAGCCGCCGCTCGATGGAATTGCCGAGTCGTTCATGGCCGCGTCTCTCATCGGTACCTCCAAGTCGCGCGCCGAGACAGTGATAAGGCAGGCGCGGGAGCGACAGGCCGAAGGTGTCGTCATCTCGGGAATACTCGGGGGGTCGCACTGCGCGATGGAGACGCGGCTGATATCCGACATCGTCAAGCAGGAGCTTGACCTGCCGGTGTTGGAGTTCGACGTCGCACCACCTTCGAACGAGATTGGCCGGCAATTGCAGACCAGGATAGACGCCTTCCTCGAGGTGATGAGGAGCCGCCGGTGAAAGACCTGCTGACTCCGCGCGAGCGTTTTGGTCTGTTGGTCATCGACGAGCCGCAAGACCGCGTGCCGGTATTCCCGTTGGTCACCGCTCACGCGGCGCGAGTCGCAGGCATTTCCGTCCGCGACTACTATACCGACGGCGCGGCGATGGCAAGGAGCCAGCTGGTTGCGCAGGAGACCTACGGCATCGACTTCATCTCGTTCTTCTCAGAGGTCGGGCTGGTCGCCGAGGCGCTCGGGTCGCGGTACGACTACCCTGAGGACGACTTGCCGCTGCTGACGCAGCCGAAGTGGTCGGGGCTGGCGGAGCTGGACGAAGCCGCCGTTGACCCGTTCCAGGATGGCAGGCTGCGGGTCTATCTCGATGCCATCAAGTATGCCTACGAGGCGCGCGGAGACACCGTGCCGATTCTCGCCTACGTTCCGGCACCCTTCACAACCGCCCAGCAACTTGTAGACCAGGAGGCGTTTCTACTCGGCCTGCTGACCGAGCCGGAACGGGTGAAGGAGCTGCTTGCCTATGCGACGCGTTCCATAGTCCGATTCTGCCGCGCGGTCGTCGGCGCCGGCGGGCTGCCGATTCTCGTTGACCCGCTCGCCTCAGGCAGCGTCATCTCGGCGGAGCACTACCGTGAGTTCGCGCTGCCTTCTGAGGCCGAAGTAATCCGCTACCTGCACCGGTTTGACCTCGATGTCGTGCT
>CAZSUX010000114.1:0-8819 GCA_964610135.1 uncultured bacterium
TACCCCTCCTATGCCTCCCCCGTAGCTATCCCCGTGGTCTCCGAAGTCACGACCCGAGGAGTATCCCGAGGAACGACGCGGGCTACTTGTTCGGCTATTTCCACCGCTACTTCGCCTGCTGCCTTCCGTGCAACGACCAGAGCTGCTTGTCGGGTTCCCTGCCGAGTAACGAGCTAGGTTCCGTCCCAAGGTCCTTGCTGAGCTACAGTCCACATTCCCGGCCAGGCTCCTTCCCGAATCCCTCTGCAGATAACCTCGCAACCAACTTGCCGAGCTTCTTGGAGAGGAACGAGAAGGGTTCCGGCGCAGGCCGCAGCCCGACTGCTTGTGTTTGCGGCTTTGGGCTTGTGGCCGGCGAAGGCCCGCGGGGCCGTCAGGAGACCTTCAGGATGAACCCACGCAGGTACTCGGACTCAAGCAAGGACAGCAGGACCGGGCCTGACGGCTCTTGCGGCGGGCGGGCAGTTCTGCCTGACACGCAAGGTCCTTGCTTGACACGCAGGCGAGGGTGTCTATACTCTTCCCCGATGGGGTGAGCCGGAAACCCGGTACCCCTATTGTACTTCAGGAGAAATATCCCAGTCTGTTCAGAATCAGGTCTGCCGGTTTCCAATCCAGTTTTCTGAAAGTCTAATCGGCAGTCCCGACGGCCGGGCGTGAAATGTCAGCCTGGCAAGGTGAGTCGAACACGGCGGTCCTCCGTGAAATGCTTCAATGTTCCGACCGGAGCATCCGCCCCGAGAAGGAGAGACAGTGATTCAGGAAGAACTCAAGCGCAAGAAGATAAGCGAGCTTTTCGACCTCGCTGAGAAGCTCAACGTCCCCGACTACCGGGACCGCAACAAGCAGGGCCTGGTCCTCGCCATCATGGAGGCCGACGCCCGCCAGCGCAATGCCGGCGCCGAAGGCGTCGAGGTAACGGGCGTGCTCGAAATCCTCGCGGAGGGTTTCGGGTTTCTCCGCTCGCCCGACTACAGCTACCTGCCTTCGTCGGATGACGTGTATGTTTCGCCGTCCCAGATCAAGCGGTTCGGACTGCGGACCGGCGATACCATTGTCGGGCATGCGCGCCCGCCCAAGAACAGCGAGCGCTACTTCGCTCTCCTGAAGATCGACACCGAGAACGGCACGCCGCTTGCCGAGGACCGGCGCCGGATCCCGTTCGAAGCCCTGACCCCGCTCTACCCGCTGCAGCGGATTCAGCTCGAGGTAGCGGAGAAGAACGACTTCTCGATGCGGGTCGAAGACTTGTTCGTGCCTGTCGGCAAAGGCCAGCGCGGCATCATCGTCTCTCCCCCGCGCGCCGGCAAGACGATACTGCTCCAGAAGATCGCCAACTGCATCACCGCCAACCATCCCGAGGTCAAGCTCATCATCCTGCTCATCGACGAACGACCCGAGGAAGTGACCGACATGGAACGGTCGGTCAAGGCCGAAGTCATCAGCTCGACCTTCGACGAGGTGCCCGAACGCCACGTACAGGTCGCCGACATGGTGCTGGAGAAAGCCAAGCGGCTGGTCGAGCACAACTACGACGTCGTGATACTGCTCGACTCGATTACGCGGCTCGCTCGCGCCCACAACCTCGTCGTGCCCCACTCCGGCCGCACGCTCTCCGGCGGTCTCGACTCCAACGCCCTGCAGAAGCCCAAAAAGTTCTTCGGCGCGGCCCGCAACATCGAAGAGGGCGGGTCCCTGACCATCATCGCCACCGCGCTGGTCGAGACCGGCTCGCGCATGGACGAGGTCATCTTCGAGGAATTCAAGGGGACCGGCAACATGGAACTCATCCTCGACCGGAAGCTCGCCGACCGCCGCATCTTCCCCGCAATTGACCTGCAGCGTTCCGGAACCCGGAAGGAAGAGCTGCTCCTGTCCGAGTTCGAACTCAACCGCATCTGGGTGATGCGCAAGCTGCTGGCCGAGCTCAACCCGGTCGAAATGATGGAGTTCGTGCTTGACAAGATGCGCCTGACCCGTAACAATAAAGAATTCCTCGAAGCGATGAGCGAAAGTTGATGTGAAATGAAACCGAAGATTCACCCCAAGTACGTCGAGTCGACCATCACCTGCGCCTGCGGCAACGTGGTCAAGACCCGTTCGACCAGGCCGAAGATGAACGTTGACCTCTGCTCCGCCTGTCACCCGTTCTTCACCGGCAAGCAGAAGCTCGTGGACACCGCCGGCCGGGTCGAGAAGTTCCGCCGCAAGTATGGTGACGTAGTTCCTACGAAGCCGGCCAAGCCGGTCAAAGTCACCGCGCCCAAGCCGGTGAAGACTCCCAAGCCGCCGAAGATGAAGAAACCCAAGGCCGCCAAGCCCGCAGCTGAACCGGCGAAGCCCGCGGCCGATGCGAAGCCGGCCACTCCTGTGGCCGAACCCGAGCAGAAGTAGCACCGCCAGTGCCCGGCGACTCCAGAGCCGCAGCGCCCGAGTTGGCGCACCTGGCCGAGCGCCTGCACAAGCTGCAGGAGTTTCTTTGACCTGCCCGCTCGCCGGTCCGAACTAGCCGAACTAACCAAAGCCAGTTCCCAGCCCGATTTCTGGAACGTCGCTGAACGCGCCCAGAGCGCGATGCGCCGCATCGCTGCCCTGAGCGACACGCTCAGCCGCGTGGACAAGCTCGCCGCCGAGATCAAGGACACAACCGAGATGCTCGGGCTCTTCGACGAATCCGACGAAGCTGCCCGTCAGGAACTGACCGCACAGGTCGAGGCCATGGGCCGCGAACTGGACGCGCTCGAAGAGCGGGCGATGTTCCGGTCCCAAGAAGACTCCCGCGCCGCCATCGTCTCGGTTCATCCCGGCGCGGGCGGCACCGAATCCTGCGACTGGGCCGAAATGCTCTACCGGATGCTCACCCGCTACATCGAACTGCAGGACCTGAAGTACGAGGTGCTCGACCTTCAGCCTAACGACGAAGCCGGCATCAAGGGTGCAACGCTCGAGGTCAGCGGCACCTACGCCTACGGTCTGCTCAAGTCCGAAATCGGCGTCCACCGCCTGGTCCGGGTGTCGCCCTTCGATGCCAACAAGCGCCGCCACACCAGCTTCGCCGCGGTCTCGGTCTATCCCGAGGTCGAAGACATCGAAGTCGAAATCGACCCCAGCGACCTGAAGTTCGACACCTTCCGCGCCGGCGGCCATGGCGGCCAGAACGTCAACAAAGTCAGTTCGGCCGTCCGCGTCACCCACATCCCGACCAACATCGTGGTCGTCTGCCAGAACGAACGGTCCCAGTTCCAGAACAAAACCAACGCCCTGAAAATCCTCCGCTCCCGGCTCTACGACCTCCACAAACGCGAGCAGGACGAGAAGCGCGAGAAGTTGGATGCGGCAAAGACCGAAATCGCCTGGGGCCACCAGATTCGTTCCTACGTCTTCTTCCCCTACCAGCAAGTCAAGGATCACCGGACCGACTACACGACCCACGACCTGGCCGGGGTCATGGACGGTCACATCGACGGCTTCGTCCACGCCTTCCTCACCCGGCCAGAAACCGCCCAATCCAAGTCTTGACAAACCGGTTTCGAGACATTACAGTTCAGCCCGAAAGAGATTAAACTGCGCCGGCAGGCCAATACCGGCCGGCCTTGAATGGAGGTCTGAATGAAAGCATCTGTCGACAAAGAGCTGTGCACCGGCTGCGAACTGTGCGTCAGCAGCTGCCCGGACATCTTCGAGATGGACGGCGATGCGGCCAAGGTCAAGATGGACGTAGTTCCCGACGGGGCCGAGGAATGCGTCCAGCAAGCAGCTGAGGACTGCCCGTCCAGCGCCATCAAAGTCGAAGAATAGCTCTACATCAACATCGCCCGTCGGCACAACCTGCCGGCGGGCGACTGCTTTGTGGCCCGTATAGAACAGAATTCAGAAAGCAGAGAAGGCAAGCGAAGAAACGCGGTTTGACGGCTAGAGGAATCAAGCGACCATAGAAACCGGCACGATGTGAACAAGACTCACTGTGTCAGCGACTCGGTCGGCCCTGAAATTTCTCTTGACACAGTAAGTCCGTAAGCTAACATGACTTGTCGGACGCCGCGAGGCCTGGTATCCGGCAAACAGTGTAAGGTCTCGAGAGTGCTTGTGGTCGGCCGGGAGTCTATGAGTCAGGTCTGTATGTCCTACGTGCCCGCACCCGTAGTTCCGTAACGAGCCCCAAGCGTAAACCTGTTCGGAGGTAGATACATGGGAAAGCGCGTGTTTGTGGGGAACCTTCCCTTCAGCGCGACCGAGGACCAGCTGCGCGAGCTGTTCAGCCAGCACGGCGAGGTATCCTCGGCTGAGATCGTTAAGGACAAGTTCACCGAGCGTTCCCGCGGATTCGCATTCGTGGAAATGGCTACGGATGAGGCGGCGGCAGCGGCCGTCGCGGCTCTGAACCAGCACCAGATGGACGGTCGTCCGTTGACCGTGAACGAAGCCCGCGCCCGCACCGAGAGCCGCGGCCCGCGCGACCGTGGCAACCGCGGCGGCGGCGAAGGCGGCAATCGCTGGTAGAGCTGTCCTGGTTAACTACGGGCGGGCTTATTGCCCGCCCGCTGCTTTTGTCAGGAGTTGATACGGGAGAAAATGATGGCCAGAACCATGGTCGCGCCGATCGCGATGGTCCAGCCGATGAATGTGCCCGTCACGCAGCCCGTGTCATGCCGATAAGTCCTGAGCACGTCGGCGTGCGAGAGCCTGACCCTGACCGTGTCTTCCGGCATCACGTAGACCCAGTGGGTGCCGACCCGTACCGAGCCGGCCTCGTAGCTTGAGAGCAGGCCGGGCTTGTCCGGGATTGCCCCGAGCTTGCGCAACTTATCCCAGAAGTGCTCCGGCGCCTCGCCGTAAGCCGCCTGATAGACCTTCTTGGGTGGGAACAGGCTGACGAAGTGCTTGCCCGGTATCGCTTCGACCAGGGCCGGCGAGGAAGTCATCGGCACCGATGTGGCATCGAAGTAGACCTGGTCGGGCAAGGAGTCGGTCTCAATCGAGATGTAGCCGACCGAGACCGCGCACGCGACGGCGACGGCGGAGACAAGGACGGTGGCAATTCGTTTCATCGATGGGTCGGCGGAAATCATACTCGGCAACGCCCGCGGGTCAAACAATCCGCAGGAGGAAGGGACAGAATGGTCCCCCGCTTGTCACTTCCCTCTTGCTTTATCCTCACCACTTCGTCCTTTGTCCTTGGCCACAGCGGCGCGGGCAGGACGTTGACAGCACTGGAGTGAACCGTATGATTGACGGTAGATCGCAGGAAGCGTGCCGCTGCAGCGCCGCCGGCGCCAGCTGGCTCAACAGAAAGGTAATACGATGAGTGACTCGGTTGGTTTCCTTTTCCCCGGTCAGGGTTCGCAGTTCGTCGGTATGGGCGCCGACCTCTTCGCCAAGTTCACGCCGGCTCGCGACGTATACGACCGCGCCGAGCAGGCGCTCGAGCTGCCCATCAAGAAGCTGTCGTTCGAAGGCCCGGAGGACGAGCTGCGCCAGACCCGCCACACCCAGCCCGCGATTCTGACCCATTCGCTCGCGGCGCTGGCAGCCATGCCGAAGTGCAGCCCGGCTTTGGCCGCAGGCCACAGCCTCGGCGAGTATTCGGCGCTTTACGCCGCAGGCGCGCTCGACTTTGACTCCGTAATGAAACTCGTGAAGCGCCGCGGCGCCCTGATGTATGCCGAGGGAGAAAAGAACCCGGGCACCATGGCCGCAATCATCGGCATGGATGCAGCCGCAGTCGAGCAGCTGTGCGAAGAGGTAGACGGCGTGGTCGTGCCGGCGAACTACAACGAACCCAAGCAGACGGTGATCTCGGGCGAAGTCCCGGCGGTCAAGGCCGCGGCCGAACTGGCCAAAACCCGCGGGGCGCTCAGGGCCGTACTGCTCCCGGTCTCGGGCGCATTCCATTCGCCGCTACTCAAGGAGTCGGCGGCGGAATTCGCCGACTACCTGGGAGGATTCGAAATCCGCACGCCGTCTTTCCCGGTCATCGCCAATGTCACCGGGCAGCCGGTTACCACCCCAAACCAGATCCGCGACTGCCTCACGAAGCAGCTCATATCGCCGGTCCGCTGGGTCGCGACGATCGAGAGCGCCAAAGGTCTGGGCTGCAGGAAGTTCCTCGAAGTCGGGCCGGGCAACGTGCTCGCGGGCCTCTGCCGCAGGATCGACCGCGAGCTGGCGGTCTCGTCGGTCGGCAAGGTCGCCGACGTGGAAGCGCTGTCCGGAACCGCAGCGTAGAGGCAGACCACGATGGACTGGAGACTACTGGTTACGACCTTCGGCTCGATCTTCCTGGCCGAACTCGGTGACAAGACGCAGCTTGCCACACTCAGCTTCGCCGCCGGCAAGAACACGCTCGTGCCCGTCTTCATCGGCAGCTCGCTCGCCCTGGTCACGAGTTCGCTCCTCGCCACACTGCTGGGCAGCACTCTGGCAAGGGTCTTGCCGATTCGCTGGGTCCATCTCGGAGCCGGCGTCATCTTCATCGTGCTCGGAGCGCTGCTCGTTGCCAGGAACATCCGCTCAGTCTGAATCGGAAGAACCGGTATTGAACCACAAAGACACAAAGTCCACCAAGAGGACGCCGGACGTCTACATGCCGACCTTCTTTGTGTCTTGGTGCCTTTGTGGTGAACTCCTGTTCCGGTTCCCCGGATGAAGCTCAAGGCCCGGCCCGAGGATTTCCAGGTCGAGGAACGCCTCAAGCTCCGGCTGAAGCGTGCGGGGCCTTTCTCAATATACCGGCTGCAGAAGCGCTTCTGGAACACACTGGATGTCATCCGCGAACTGGAGCAGCGCCACGGCCTGCGCCGCATCGGCCGGGCGGGCTTGAAGGACCGCTACTCGGTCTCAACTCAGTACATCTCCATACCCGGCCGGGGCCCGTGCTCTATCCGGGAGAAGAACTACTCGCTCGAATTCGCAGGCATGGCCGATGAACCGGTCAGCCGTGATGTCCTGCTCGGCAACTCGTTCCGGGTGACGCTGCGCGCCCTGACCGACGAAGAGCCATCGGCAATCCTCACCGCCCTGCCCAAGGTCACCCGGTTCGGGTTCCCCAACTACTACGACGAGCAGCGCCTTGGCTCGGCCCGTCACGGTCAGGGGTTCATCGCCCGCAGACTAATAGACGGCCATTTCAACGGTGCGCTCAAACTCTACCTCGCCACCCCGTCGCCGGCCGACGACCCGAAGACGAGGCGCACCAAGAGCCTGATTTCCGAGAACTGGGGTCACTGGGTCGAGTGCGTAAAGCTGGTCCGGCCTGAGGCGCGTCCGATCATCCAGTACCTCATCCGAAAGCCCAAGGACTTCAAAGGCGCGGTAGGGCTCATCCCGCGCAACCTGCTCGAACTCTTCGTCGGCGCATATCAGGCCTGGGTCTGGAACGAAACCATGTCAGCGACCCTCAGGAGCCTTGGTGTTCCGACCCGCACTGTGGAGTACTCGCACGGGAGCCTCGCGTTCTGGAACAAACTCTCACCCGAGCACGAAGCGTTTCTCAGTCAGCTCGTCATCCCGGCGGTCGGTCCGGGTGCGGAATTCCCCGGCGAGCGGATAGCACGGATTGCTGCCGAAGTCCTCAGCCGCGACGGACTGACGCTCGAAGCCCTGAAGATGAAGGTCCGGGTCCATGGCGTCTTCTTCAAAGCTTACCCACGCAAGGCCGTGATCGTGCCAGAGCATCTGAAGGCATCCTCGCCCGAACCCGATGACATCTACCCCGGCCGCAAGAAGCTCGTGCTCTCTTTCTTCCTGCCACCCGGCTCGTACGCCACCATGCTCATCAAACGCCTGTCCGCGCTGTAGACAGAGGATCCAGAGATCAAGGGATCAAGGAATCGAGTGTCAGGACTCCGCTACTCCTTCCCTCTGTCCCTCTATTTCTCTATCCAGGTCTTCCTGTTCCCCCTGCTCCTCTCTGCCAAGGTTCCCGGCAGCATCAACACTGATCCACGCCTGAGCTGGCACACAGAGGGACATGACCGAATCGTCCGACGATTCGGATCGTGTCCCGACCGGAGGTTCGCAGCAGTACCGGGTAGCATGACCATTGACCCACGCCTGAGCTGGTACACGCTTGAAACGGACCACTTCGACGTCCATTTCTCCTGTAGCGGCCGTCCCGACAGCTCCGACATCGGACTGGCGCGAGAAGTCGCGGACATCGCCGAGGAAGTCCATGCCACCGTGACGCCGGTCGTGGGCTGGACTCCGCGGGCTCGAACCCAGATTATCATCGCCGACTTCTATGACTACTTCAACGGCTGGGCCGCGCCGTTCCCCAACAATGTCATTACGATAATCCCGACCCCGCCCGGGGGCAGCAAGTCGAACGAAGGCGACTGGCTGCGCACCCTCATCCTCCACGAGTACTCGCACATCCTGCAGATTGACCAAGTGGCGGGCGTCCCCGCGGCGCTGCGCCAGGTGTTCGGCCGAATCAGCATGCCCAACGCGCTCGCACCGACGTGGCTCAACGAAGGCTACGCGGTGTACAACGAAACGAGGTTCTCCGACTTCGGCCGTCTACGCAGTGCGGAATATGACATGATAGCGCGCGCAGCCGCAGACTCCAAAAGGCTCCTGCCGGTCGACCGCTGCGGAACCTACGAGCTGCAGCGCTACCCCGGCGGATCAGCTCCCTACCTCTACGGTTCATGGCTGCACGCCGACGTAGTCGCCCGGTCCGACTCCGGAGTCTGGGACGACTACAACCGCAGACGTTCGGCTGGATTCCCGTTTCTGGAGAACTCCTACGCTCGTGGAACGCTGGGTCGGAGCATCTACCGCGCATGGAACGAAACCCGCCACGACCTCATCGCCGGAGC
>CAZSUX010000115.1:0-8797 GCA_964610135.1 uncultured bacterium
CTGCGTCGAGTCCCTTGCGTCCGATGTGCTGTTCGACCCAGTCCATCAATACACCCGCCGCCGCGGTGTGGTCGGGCGCCGTAACTGACTCTGTAAGATTGTGAGCGAGCGCCAAGCCGCTCACGCGCATTGTTGCCTCGGGCAGCCCGATTCGCTCTATCTCCCCGCCTAGCACCCGCCTAGGCTCCGAATCCGAAGCAGCTGACCACGCACTGCCTGACAGGGACCGTTGAGGCCAGGACACGGGAGCTTCATCAGGGCTTGGGACACGATCCGAAACCTCCGAGCCGGTTTCGGTCATGTCCCCGCCCGCCGGTCTCGCGGCGGTATCCTCTTCGTGCTTTCGTGCTTTCGTGGCTTCAATGTCGGTTTCGTGACTCGGCTCGTTCCCGACTTCGAACAGGGCGAACTTGATGCTGGAAGAACCGCCGTTGACTGCCAGGACGCGCGGGCCGGCCCGGTTCATGCCAGCCGGCCCATCTCCGCGAAGCGCACTCCGCGCCGACTCACGCTTCCCTCTCGTTCTCCCTCTACCTCTGCCTTCCCCTCTACCTCTCGTGCTGCTCCAACTCCGCAACCTTGGCGAGACGACGGCGATGACGCTGGGCGCCGCTGAAGCGCGCGGCGAGAAATGTGCTGACCAGCTCCCAGGCAAACGCCTCGCCCACGACGCGGCCGCCCAGGCATATCACGTTCATGTCATCATCCTCCACGCCCTGCCTCGCTGAGAACACCTCGTGTATCATCCCCGCCCTCACGCCGGGTACCTTGTTCGCGGCGATGCATGCGCCGACGCCGCTGCCGCAGATGGCGATGCCGCGCTCAACGTCCCCACGGGCGACGGCCTGAGCCAGCGGCACCACAAAGTCAGGATAGTCATCGTCTCGAGTCGGCTCGCGGTCCCCGAAATCAATCACCTGATACGCGGCTTCAGACAGCATCTTGACCAGGTACTGCTTTAGCTCATACCCGCCGTGGTCTGAGGCAACTCCGATGCGCCCAGGCGTCCGTGACGAATCAATCGGGAGCTCAGACATGTTGCCTTCGCATAGAGTTGTGGAGACTCAGTGGGTAAGGTATAGCTCCCGCAGGCCCCGAAGTCAACAGCCGGTTCTCGGCGCGGGCCAGTCTGACGTGGCGCGAGCGCGGAAGACGCAAAGCCGATATGGAATCAGAACGGAGTGCATGAGTGCGGCTCGCGCCGCCCCTCGTCGTGATTGCGGACTAGGGCCACTTCAGCGCGTAGATGTTGTGCTTCCTGCAGACTTGCAGTCCCAAAAGACGCTCAGGGGGCGCAACTTGACTCAGCCGTCCCACGTCCTATCTTGTGCGAACCAATAGCAGAATAACAGGAGGTCGTGTGTTTGACCGACTAGAGAGAATGCTCGGGCTGGTGCGGGCCGACTATGCCGACCTGCGCTACGAGCTGGCGCGCGAGACGAAGATCAGCTTCGGCGGGCGCGAGCTGATCGGACTGTCGGCGAGTTCGACCGATGGCTACGTCTGGCGCGTGCTGAAGAACGGCGGCTGGTCGTCAGTCGCTTTCACCAGGCCTGAAGACGCGGAGCGGGCCGCGCGTTCGGCCGTGGAGAACGCGGAACTGCTGGCCGGCGGCGGCGCAAGGCCGGTGCGGCTGGCCCACGTGCCGCCGACCAAAGACGAGTTCCACCCGGCGCTGAACGAAGACCCGCGCCCGGTTCCGGCCGAAGAGAAGCTCGCGCTGCTGCGCAAGTACAACGATATCGCGCTTGCAGACCCGAAGATTGCGACCACCCAGGCAGCGTACTGGGACATGACCCGCGACAAGTACTTCGTATCGACCGAGGGCGCGCGCCTGCGCGAGGAGCTGGTCACAGTGCGCATCAACGGCGAAATCGTCGCCAAGGAAGGCAGCCTTACCCAACGGGTACGGTTCGGGTTCGGAGGCAGCGACGGGCTGGCGCGACTGCGCGGCCGCGAGGCCGAGATGGCCGGGCGGGTGAAGATATGCGTCGACCTGCTCAAGGCCGAGCCGGTTAGGGGCGGCGAGTACCATGCGGTGCTCGACCAGTCGCTCGCCGGCGTCTTCACCCACGAGGCTTTCGGCCACTTCTCCGAGGCCGACATCATCGAGGACATCCCGACCATCCGCGAGAAGATGCGTATCGGCGCCAAGCTCGGCAGCGACGTGCTCTCGATAACCGACGACCCGACCCGGCCGGGGCAACTCGGGTTCTACCGCTATGACGATGAAGGGGTCGCGGCCCGTCCGGCGGCGTTGATGAGGGACGGCGTGCTCACCGGCCGGCTCCACTCGCGCCGGACCGCGGCCGAGTTCGGCGAGCCCGTCACCGGTCACTGCGTGGCCGAGGACTACCGCTATGCGCCAATCATCCGCATGGGCTGCATCTTCATCGAACCGGGGGAGCAGACGAAGGAAGAGCTGCTCACCAAGCTCGACGACGGGCTGTACATGTGCAATCTCATGGGCGGTCAGACCATGGGCGAGAATTTCACCTTCGGCGCCCAGTTCGGGTTCGAGGTGAAGAAGGGCAAGCCGGGCCGGATGCTCCGCGACATCAACATCTCGGGCAACCTCTACGCGACCCTCAAAGGCATCAGCGCGGTCGGCAACGACCTGACCCTGCGCGAGGTCGGCGGGTGCGGCAAGCACCAGATGAACTTCCGGTCGTGCAACGGCGGTCCGCACGTGCTGGTCGACAGCGTGGTAGTGGGAGGCAGATGATGGAACAACTGCTCAAGATCGCCCGCAAGCAGGCCGACGCCGTGACCGTGTACGGTACGAGCAGCTCTGAAGACACCGTTCAGTTCGAGGACGGCCGGCTGAAGAGCGCGGACAGCGGATTGAGTTCGGGGACGGCCCTCACCGTGGTCAAAGACGGCAAACAGGGCCTGGCGTACACCCGCAATCTCATCGACCGCGAAGGATTGGTGCGGGACGCGCTGGCGGCGCTGGCCGGCGGGGTCGAGGCGGCCGGCGACCTGCCCGAGCCCGCGCCCCTGCCGCAGCTAGACACCGCCGTCGAACACGTCGGCGGCAATCAGGTGCTGGTCGAAGAGTGCCGGCGGATTGTCGACTACCTTTCGAGCCGGGTCAAAGGCCAGGTGAACTGCAGCGCCGGCCGCGGGACCGACGACGTGCGCGTGCTGACGAGCAGCGGCGTCGACGCGCGCTGCCACTCGACCTACTGCGTTGTCGGCGCCGGAACCCTGTACCCGGGCACCTACGCACAGATTCACCGCGTGTCCGTGACCAAAGGGTTCAAACCGCTGCCCGATGCGGACCTGCAGTTCATCGCCGACACCTACAACGCGTCGGGGAAGGAAGTCAAAGGCACGGCAGGCCGGACCCGCGTGCTGTTCCTGCCTGAAACAACCGCTGCACTCGTCTGGCGCCTGGACGAAGCGACCTGCGCCAAAGCGGTGTATGAGAGAGTCTCGCCCCTCGCCGGCCGGATCGGCGAGAAGATACTGAGCGAACGGCTCACCCTCAGCGACGAGCCGCTGGATGACTCCCTGCCATTCGCGCGGGCTATCGACGACGAAGGAACGCCCTGCCGCAACCTCCGGCTGTTCGAACGCGGGGTGCTGAAAGGATACTACAGCGACCGGTTCTACGCCCGCAAGACCGGGACCGAGCCGACCGGCCACGGCTGGCGCGCTGACGTCATGTCGCGGCCCCGCCCGGAACTCCGGCGCCTGGCGCTGGCGCCCGGCGAGCACTCCTTTGCCGACCTGCTCAGGCTGATGGGTCGGGGAGTTATCGTGGTCGGAGCGATGGGCGCGCATTCGGGCAACCGGCTCAGCGGAGAATACTCGGTCGGCCTCGCGCCCGGGCTCTGGGTCGAGGACGGCGCGATCGTCGGCATGGTCAAAGACGCGATGGTCGCGGGCAACGTCTACGACGACCTCAAGAACGTAGTCGGTGTGGGCGACATGCTGTGGGACGGAAACGGCGGCAGGTTCCCATGCCTGCTGCTCGACAACGTCAGCTTCTCGGCCCGCACCTAACCGGCGTCCGTGAGAATCGAGGGGCGGCTCGCGCCGCCCCTCGGTCAGTTCCTGTGGTTCACCGGAGCAGCCAGAGGCTCAAGGCCATAACCGCCATCCCGACGATGACGCCGGTGACCGCCGCGTGCTCATGACGATAGGAAAATGCCACTGGTATGAGTTCGTCAATCGAGATAAAAACCATGACCCCTGCGACCGCGGCCATGACTACGCCGAGCAGCGTCGGTGTAAGAAAAGGCATCAGCACGAACGCAGCCAGCACGGCTCCGACCGGCTCAGAAACGCCGGAAAGGAACGACCACCAGAATGCCTTCGACCGCGAACCGGTAGCCGCGTAGACCGGGACCGAGACCGCCAAGCCCTCCGGAATGTTATGAATGGCGATTGCCACGGCTATCGCAACGCCCAGCTTGCGGTCGTACAGCGCACCGGCAAGAGCAACCATGCCCTCAGGCAGATTGTGGATGCCGATACCCAAGGCTATCAGCAGACCGGTTCTCATCAGTCTCCGCGCCCCGGGTGAACTCGCGACTTCCGAATGCTCTGCCTTATACTCGTGGGGAATGAAGAAGTCGAGCAGCAGCATGAAAAACATCCCGCCGAAGAACGCCGCCATCCCGGCAAGGAAACCCGCGACCTCGATTCCGCTCCGAAGCAACTCCACGAAGGATACGAGCAGCATCACTCCGGCGGAGAACCCAAGGATGAGCGACATGAACCACGGCCCAGGCCGCCTGACCACCAACCCGGCCACACTGCCGAGAGTCGTCGCCAGCCCGGCAACGGCTGACAGCATCAGCCCGTAGAAGAGGTTATTGTTCATCCGCCTGAAGCGACTTCCCGGCCACTGGTATGAGACCGGGCGTTGTCCTTGAACTTCCTTAGGTAGAACTTCCTTCCTTCGTAATCCGTCTCTATGAGTTCGCCACGGCCGACCAAACGCCGTACAGCGCTCCATTCCGCGCCGGCCCTTTTCAGGAAATCAGCGACCGCTTCCTCCCGCATCGGGTGAACCGCCGTGATGCTGAGCAGGTCCTGCTCAACGTCGCCCGTGCACGCAAAGGTATTTCCCTCGTAACCAATCATATACTCGACACGGTTGTGCTTCTGAGTGAGAAGTTGATATGCGCGATTGACGGCAGTCTCGGCTGGCGGCCGCACCTGCTTCTCTGACGGTGGCCGAATCGGAATGGCAAGATAAGAAACCGCCGGCCGGAGCCGCGCAAGGAAATCGCCCACTGCCGCCACGTTCGCGTCCGTGTCGTTGATACCCTCGACCAGCATCGTCTCGGTGACCAACGTCCCGGTATAGGTCCGTGCAAAATCCAGCGCTCCATTCAGGATTGCATCAAGGCTCAGACTCCGATGAGGCCGGTTCACCCGGCGCCACACCCGCTCCAGAACTGCGTCAACCTTGAATGAAACCCAGTCCGTTTTCCCCAGTTCCGCCCTGACGTCGTCGCGCCAGAGCAGTGAGCTGTTCGTGATCAGCGCAATCTTCTCACCCGAAGAACGCAGGGCGTCGATTTCTTTACCGAGGTTGACGTCGAGCGTCGGCTCGCCGTCAGGCACGAAGGTCAAGTAGTCGACCCGCTCGCCGCTTGCCCTTGACTGCTCGAGCTTCTCCCGGACACCAGCCACCACCGCTTCGGTCTCATAGAACTGCCGGCGTTCGACTTCGTTATGCAAGGTCCTACCAACTTGGCAGTAGACACAGGAGTAAGTGCAGTTCTTGGGTGGGATGTTATTGATGCCGAGGCTCCTTCCCAGTCGCCGCGAGGGAACCGGCCCGAAACCAATCGTGCCGCTTGGCTGACCGTTCATCGATCCCTATCGCCCGGCTTTCCGGGCTTCTTGGCAGCCGCTCTCAGAACCGACAGAACTTCCGACAAGTCGCGGCCGTGCTGCTTGCACAGGTCCCCGACCGTCCCCCACGCCGGCTCGCCACAGACAAAGCAGGGAAGCCCGAGCCGCACGAAAACGCCGGCCAGAACCGGGTATTGTTCAAGCAACTCCTCAATGCGCGTATCCCCGTCAATGGCCACGTCGCGCCTCATCACCGGGAACAGGCACCGCGCCTTAGCGGCGCGGGTCGCTCAATGCTAAACGGAGCGTTCAACCGGCACGCGGGGCAGCTCGTGCCTGACCACCACAACCAGCCTCGAACCCATACCCGGCCGGGTAGTCTCCTGACCCGCATCTGCATAGTTTAAGATATGACTTGTTGTTTCTCCTGTCAACAGCTTCAAATAACTGCTGCTGACGATTCCCGGGACAGAACGGAATGGCGGCCGGCAACGTTGCCCGTCCCCTGCACCGTCCCTTGACGTCCGGACCCGCCCGCCTAGACTGACGTAATGAAAAAACCGGTGCGGGATTCCCCGTTCGTAACAGCCATCGTAGTTGTCATTCTTACCGGCTGGTTTGTCGTCCGCTGCCGGACACTAACCGCCCGACGCTGACGTCCGCCGATGAACCTGCGCGCTATCACCTTCGACTTCTGGGATACGCTGTTTCCCCGGCTGGGTCGGGACACGAACCGTGGCGTGGCCGAAGTAAGGTCTGAGGCAATCCGTGTTTTCATGGCCGAGCGGGACGGTGTTTTCAGCCTGGAGCAGTGCCGGGCAGCGTACGACGCTGCCGACCGCAGTCACCTCGGCCACTGGCTGAGCGGAATGCGCCAGCCGGCCGTGGACGAGGCGCTCGACGCCATCTCCGGCGAGCTGTCAGTCAAACTGGAAAGGAAGGAGCGATCTGAACTTGCCTCGCGCCTGCAGTGCCGGCCTGAAGTGGAACAAATCGAACCCTTTCCCGGTGTCAGAGAACTCCTGCCCGCACTCGCCGGACGGTTCCGTCTCGGCATCATCTCTGACACGTGGTTGACTCCGGGCGCAGTTCCGCGGCTGATGCTCGAACGCCACGGTCTGCTTGGCTGGTTCTCAGCGTTCGTGTTCTCCGACGAGTCCGGCTTCCTGAAGCCACACAAACGCCCGTTCCAGCTCGCGCTCGCGGCACTGGATGTCGCGCCGGAAGAGACGGCGCACGTCGGCGACAGTGAACGCCGGGATGTAGTCGGCGCCCTCGACCAAGGAATGACAGCGGTCCTGCTCGACTGGAACGGCCAGCACGATGCCAGCCGCGCGCACGCGGTCATCCGTGACTTCCCGGCCCTCGGTCCGGCGCTTGAGCAACTGGCCACCCGGCTTCAGGCGGCACCGCGGCCGAGAGACCCGGCGGAAAACAAATAGGGCCACCTGCCTCCAAGCGGCCCTGAGTGTTCGGATACGTTGCACTACTTCAGCACGAAGATATTGTGCTTCTCGCCGACAAAGGGCTGGCGTTCTGGATAGCGGACGGCGTGCCGGGCCGCGGAGCGCGCGGCGCCCGGCAGACACCTGCTTGCGACCGACGCAGCCGCCTGGCTCAAAGCCACAGGGTCACACCCGCGACCGCGTAGTGGAAAAGCGCAAAGCCGTACACTTCGTTTACGTCCGAGCCGCCTTCGAGTACCCGACACCCAACGCGCGCGTCGACCCGATCGCCGAAGCCAACCCGCAGGGCCACCATCACGTCCTCGGCCCGTCCCTGGGGCACGCCGAGCGCGTCGCCGTCCAGCACGAGCCCGACCCGCGGCCCGAGCTGCCAGTCGGCGCGGAAGCTGATAAGCGGTACGAACCCGGTGTTCGTCTTGCTGGCGCCAGGCAGTCTCACGATCGGGTAGTTGAGTCTGATTTCGGCGTCCCTGACTTTGGCTGTCAACCCGAGGTCCAGCCGGAATCGCCGAGCGCGCACGAGTCCGTAGCGGTACGTCAGTCGGTAGGAATCGAACCGGTACAACGCTTTCAGTTCTTCGCCCCCGGCGTCGAATAGCCTGCCCGCAAAGACCACGTCCCGGTCCAGTGGCCCGCGGGATTCGACGCGCAACGGCGCGACCAGCACGCTGACCCAGTGCCGGTCCCCAAAGGTCTTGCTCGCCCTGGCCCGAAACCCGAGCGCGGTCCGGGCGTCGAGGTCATCGACAAGGGAAAACAGCGTGCCGGTGTCGCCCGGAATCCGAACGTCATTGTACCCGCTGAATACCGGCCCGGCCTCAATGTCCACGCTCCAGCGAGCGGCCGCCGGCGCGACGAGCGCCAGCACCAACAGACAGGAGAATCGCTTCATCTTTTGCCTCCTTAGGGTACCAACAGCCTGCCTCACGGACCGGCCGAGTCAACCCACCCGCTTCCAGGTCAGGGTCGCCGGCGGCCGACTGGCCCGGCGCAACAGCCGGATGAAGAACCGGGCCGTCCGCTGCCGGACGGCCCGGGATGTGTATCGGTCGTGCCTATTTCAGCACGTGGATGTTGTGCTTCTCGCAGACTTTGTGGAGCTGCTTCGGCCACACGGTGACCGTCACTTCCCCGAAGTGCGCCTTGCGCAGGAGCAGCATCTGGACCCGGCCCTGGCCGATGCCGCCGCCGATGGCCAGCGGAATCTGGTCCTTCATGATCATGCTGTGGTAGGGCAGCGTGAGCCGGTCGAGCTGGCCCGACAGCTTGAGCTGCTCTTTCAGGGTCTCCTTGGTGACGCGGATGCCCATCGAGGAAAGCTCGTGGCGGCGCTGGGTCAGGTGGTTCCAGGTGAGGATGTCGCCGTTCAGGCCGTGGGTGTCCTTGCCGGTCCACTGCGAGGTTGGCGTCACCCAGTCGTCGTAGTCCGCGGCCCGCATCTCATGCGGGTACCCGTCCTTCAGGACCCAGCCGATGCCGATGATGAACACGGCCGGCGAGTAGTCGTTCAGGAT
>CAZSUX010000116.1:0-8660 GCA_964610135.1 uncultured bacterium
CTGGCATGGCCGGCGCGAACAGTGGCGATATCGGCACTTCCATGGCTCGTGGCGTTTCCTTTTCTATCTCGGCCCGCGCATCTACTACCCGCCCGTCCACTATCCGCACATCATCCGGATTCCCCACGACCGGGTCGGAGTCTACGTCCGCTATACCGGCGAAGACGAAGTCGGCTCGCGGTTCGCCAGATCGCTCCGCGAGCGCCTGCGCGAAGAAGGACTCCGGGTCGTCTACTCGCAGGACGACGCCCGGCTTGAGCTCTACATCATCTCGATGGAACAGGACCCGGACGACCCCGGCTACAATTCGTCGATTTCGGTCTCATACATCTGGTACCCCGGCCACAAGTTCATCACCGCCCAGATGGTCGACGCCGGCATCAACGAAGTCGACGACCTCGCCGCGTCGGTTGCCGGCTACGCGGACGAGCTTGTAGACGACTACCGCTAGCCGATACGCAAGACAGAAGAAGGGCGGCCGGCGCGAGCCGGCCGCCTGCTCTTGAGTACACAGACCGGTCACCGCTGATTGACAATACGCCTCCCGGCAATAACATTCAGCCTGAAAGGTGACAATGACTAACACAACACGGAAAGTCCTGGTTGCGTATGGCACGCGGGCCGGGTCCACTGCCGGCGTCGCCGAAAGGGTAGCCGACGTCCTGAATCGGAACGGCTTTGCGGCACAGGCGATCGAGGCCAAGAAGGTCGGGGACACCACGCCCTATGACGCGGTTGTCCTCGGCAGCTCGGTTCGTGCCGGCAAGCTCAAGCCCGAAATGCTCAAGTTCCTCGACAAGAACAAGGCCGACCTCAACTCAAAACCGTTCGCGGCGTTTGTCGTCTGCCTGGCGATGACGGGGACCGATGAAAAGAGCCGGGCTACGGCCGGTGGCTATCTCGAGCCGGTCCGCCTGCGGGTGAAACCGCTGAGCGAAGGCCTGTTCGCCGGAGCGCTTGACCCTGGCAAGTTGGGCTTCGTCGAGCGGACGATCATGAAGATGATAAAGGCGACGCCGGGCGACCACCGGAAGTGGGACGAGATCGAAGCCTGGGCGGCCGGCCTCGCGCCGCTCTTCTCCGCCAGTCCGGCGTGAACTGACGCCTCAGCCGCGGCCACCCTCTTCCCTTGGCCGCGCCCAATCCCCAATCTGGAATCCAGAATCCCGAATCCAGAGACCTCCCCGTCCTTGACAGCGGGTACCGAAGCCCTATCCTTACTGTAACAAAGTAAGAAAGTAAGGAGGAGCCTTGCTGACGAAGAAGACGACCAAGAACCAGCTGACCATCCCCAAGGCGCTGCTCGACCGCCTGCCGAAGACTGACTACTTCGACGCCGAGGTAGTCAGTGATGCGCTTGTGCTGCGGCCGGTGCGGATGGTGCCCGCCGTCGACATCGACCGCGTGCGCGACCGGCTTGAGCGAGCCGGGGTCAGACCGGCCGAGGTCAAGCGGGCGGTTCGGTGGGCAAGAAAGAAGAAGTGACGCGGCTGGTGCTCGACACCAACGTCCTGGTGTCGGCACTGCTGTTCCGTTCCGAGGCGTCCGCGCTGCTCGATGCCTGGCGCGGCGGCCGGTTCCGGCTTGCCGTCAGCGAGCCGATACTCGACGAATACACTCGCGTGCTTGAGTACCCGAAGTTCCGCCTGAGCGAGCGGGAAGCGACCGCCATCATGAAACAGCTCGTCCTACCGCACTGCGACCGGTTCTGTCCGCCGGACCAGCCCAGTTTCTGCACGGACCCTGACGACGACAAGTTCATCCACTGCGCACTCGCAGCCCGTGCCGCCGCGCTCGTCAGCGGTGACCGGGCAGTGCTCGCGCTCGGCCCTCGCTGCGGCCGAGTGTCAATCGTCCCGGTCTCCGAAGCCTGCGCCCGCTACTGCCGCTAATCCGCGCCCGCTGACCGCCATTCGCTGTCCGCCTGCCGTCCTCCGTCACTCGACCCCTGGCACTGAACCGCTGCGGCTAACCTCGACTCCTAGACCCTATCCACCCCGCTGCAAACTGGTCACTGCTACCTGCAAACTCGCAGCGAAGCTGCGTCTGATCACCGGCACCTCGCGCCCGTGAGCGTCAAACGGGCAGGGATAGACGCGGCACGCCCGGTCTCATACCGGCTCTCGGACGAGGCCGACCTGACGGAAGAAACCGAGGAAGTCCTCCTCTCCCTGCTCCTCCACCACCCTGCCGTCGACAATCCGATAGATGGTGATGCCGGTCCATGTCACCCTCTTGCCCGTCGCGGGAATGCCCATGAAACCGCCCTTGTGGGTGCCGGAGAAGGTCCAGCGTAGCACCACCTTCTCGCCTTCGGCAATCTCCTCCTCAACCCGCAGATCCGAATCAGGGAAGGCCGACCGGAAACCGGCCAGCACATGCCTGAACTCCCTGCTGCCCTGGATGACCTGGGGGATTGTGGGATACCGGACGACGAGCGAAGGGGCCGCAAGCTCGTCAACAACGTCCAGGTTCCCGTCGCCCCACACCTGGATGAACCGCCGCGCAGCGGCTTTGTTGCTCTCTACCGACATGTTATCTCCTTCCAAGGGTCTCTGGTGACGCCTTACTCAACTCAATATCCGTCAAGGCGGGATTCGGCTCGGACATGACTGGATTCTAGGACTCGCAACCGTGGTTGTCAAACGGTCGGGTTGAACCGTCAGACGGCACCTGCCCAGACGTAGCGTACCGCCGGGGTTACAGGTGCGTCAGTCTCCGGCGGCCTCAGCTCAAAGTCGCCCGCGCTTGACCGCGGCGGGAAAACCGGCTAGGTTCTCCGGAAGAGATGAGCATGCTCGCAACGGGCAGATTCGCGCCGGCGTGCGCCGCGATTGCCGCCGTGCTGCTCGTCGTGTCCGGGTGCGGCGGACCGGGCAGGCCCGCGCAGATCACGAGCCCGGCGAACAACGCCACGGTCTGGGGCAAAGTCGTGATAAAGGCCGAACCGGCCGGCAGCAAGATCCCGGCCGGCGGCCTCGACTTCTACCTCGACACCATCAAACTCGGCAACGCGGCCAACCCGCCGACGAACACCAGAACCTTCGAGTACATATGGGACGCCGACACCCTGCCGGCAGGCTCAATCCACACCATCGGCGCGGTCACCAGGGGCGGCAAGGCGCCCAAGCCGCCGCAGGCCATCCATGTCACCATCGCCAGCGCGCCGGTTCTGTCCGTGACCCAGAACCGCACCTCCTACTGGCGGGTCGCCAGAATCGTACTCCGGTCCAACTGGTGCACGGTGCTGGTCGAATCGCTGGGTCTCCTGGGCGGGAGGTCCGTTTGGAGGGCGCTCAAAGAGCCGGTTTTCCTGAAGCCGAACGCGACCGTGCTTGTGCACGAAGAGGAGTTCCGCTCGAGTCACCCGCTCCCGGTGGTAATCACCTACCGGTCGCTAATCGGCGACCACGCCCGGGACGAAGTCGCGGCGAATGCGGTCAAGACCGAGACCCTCGCGATGAACGCCGTGGAACCGGCCACTCTCTCCCGCAAACTGCTGCCGGACACCCGATAACCGAGGCGCCGCCGACGGCCTTCGCTCCTTCCCGAGTTTCACCCCAAAGGGCTCAGGTTCGCTGCGGCTAACCGCTCCAGGTCCGAGCCTTGGTGGACTTGGCGCCCTTGGCGGTTTGCCGGTCTCACCCCAAACGGTCACTCGCGGCGCAGAGGCCGTGATTAGTCAAGTATTGGTTAAGTTACTAGTCAAGCTGCGCCTGTCGTCTGCATCCATTCGCTCGTTCGTGCTTGAATGGTCATTGGTGCTTGAGGCTTGGTCGTTGACTGCAAACCGAGACCTGGCAGCTCGCGCCAAACGCCCGTGCCATATCATTGATGGAGATCGGAGTACGATAACATGGCATCAACACTCCGGTTCATATCGTCGCCGGACGACAGCATGCCCGTGGCCGCGTGAATGTTGACTGATGTCTGGCCGTCGTATATTATCATCTAGGGGCATTTGTTGATAGTAAGGGACTGTGCGCCCCGCCATGCTGACCGGCCCTGATAACATGCAACCTGAGCAGCAGAGCAAGACCGGCCGATACGTCGCGCTGCGTCTCAGCAAGTCTGAGGGCAAGCTCTCAATGAGCGCGGAGTTCGAGTCACTCGACTCCGAGGCAAAGGAGCTGCCCGGGAGAAGAGAATGAACAAAACACTCGTGTTTTCAGTTCTGGCTCTGGCGGTTTCGCTGTCGCCCGGGCTCGAGCCGTGGGCCCGGATCGGCCCGGACGGCATCACCATCGCCGCGATGGCGACCGTGCCCGGCGCCGCCAACGACCTCTATGTAGTCACCGAGGGCTCCCCGGCCCGCATCTTCTACACCTCGAACGCCGGGTTCTCCTGGGTCGAGCGCGACTCCATCCCGGACCGCGTCGTCGACATCATCGTCAACCCGTTTTCGGTCCAGACGCTGCTTGCCGGGGGCGCGGGAAGCCGGGTCTACCGCACCACCAACGGCGGCCGTGACTGGTCGGTGCGCGGCAACCTGGCCGGAAGCCCTCACCTCCATCGCTTGGCATTCAAGCCCGACCAGCCGCTCGTCGTCTGGGCCGCGGCCGATGTCCCGGCCAGTGGCAACGTCGGGCTCGGCATCTACACATCGAGCAACGGCGGTGCGGACTGGGATGGTACCTGGGTCGACACCGGTTACGCCGCCACCGGCATGCTGCTCGACCCTGACCCGCACCGCAACTACCGTCTGTTCCTCGGTGGCGGCATCAAGAACCGCGCGCGGCTGTTCCGCTCGGGCGATGGTGGCGGCAACTGGCGCGATATCACCAACGGCATCGGCGGCAGCTGTGCCTACGCGGTCGCCGTCTGCCCTACGGACAGCGGGATTCTCGTGTGCGCGACCGACGCCGGCATCTACCGCTCGACGAACTCGGGCAACTCCTGGTCGCTGGTGAAGGCCGCCCCGGCGTGGTCGGTCGAGTTCGGAACCACGTCACCTCACACCGGCTACGCGGGTTCGGACAACCTCGTGTACCGCTCCGACGACAACGGCGCAACCTGGGACGCGGACACCAACGAGTTCTACGGCACAGGCACGCGCTGGCTCAGCGTCAACCCCAGCCAGTCGCTCGAGGTGTATGCCGCCAGCGGCGCCGGCGCGTTCCACACAACCAGCGGCGGGTTCCAGTGGGCTCCTGCATCACAGAACCTGTCCCAGACCACCGTGCCCTTCGTTTACTTCTGCGAGCCCGACCCGGAGATGATGTACGCCTGTCCGCCCGGCCGCGGCATCGCGATGAGCGAAGACCGGGGCCTGACCTGGACCATGCTCGAGGGCTTTGCCGGCGCCGGCTTCACATCCGGTATTGCGGTCAACCCTAGACACCCGGATACAGTCATCGCCGTATCCCGGTTCGACTCGCAGTTGCACCTGACCACCGACCGCGGCTATTCCTGGGTTTCCTTCCCGGTCGACGACTGGTTCGAGGCCGAGGGCCTGCTCTACAACCCGACCGGCCCTGACACCGCCTACGCCTGGGGCGGGACCCGCGATTCAATGGCCGGCCGGAAGAAATTCACCATCTACAAGACCGCATCGAAAGGCCAGACCTGGGCGATGCTCGCCTCGTTCGGCAGCAGGGGAACCTGCACCGGGTTCGAGTATCTGGGCGACGGCGACACGCTCTACTGCTGGGGCTCGGTGGACGGCTCGGCCGCCCTCTATCGCAGCACCAACCGCGGCGGAACATGGGTGCCTGTCAAGACCGGCATCACCGGCACCGAAATAACCGACTTCAAACGAAGTCCCGACAACGACGTCTACTTCTGTGCCACTCCTTCGGGCGTATTCAGAACACTGAACCGGGGCACGAACTGGACCAACCTCGGGCTCGACCACGTGACCACGGTCCTGCCCGACACTGCTGACGAGGACGCCGTCTGGGCCGGCACCGATACCCAGGGCTTCTACTACACGACCAATGCCGGCAGCATCTGGGAGCGCGACACGCTCGGGCTCGAAGCCCGAAGTGTCCTGTTCCTTCGACGCCACCCGGCCGCCTCGTCGGCTGTCTTCTGCAGCATCGAGGGCTCGGGCCTGTACGGCCGCGGCGTCATCGGCATCGCGGGTCCGGGTGAACGCGGGTCGCGGTGGCTGACCACGGTTCGGCCGACGCTGGTCTCCCACGACGCTGTGGTGCACCTGTCGCCCGGCCCGGACCGGCGCACGACCATTGACCTGTACCACGCCGACGGCCGACTGGCGGCACGGATCGCCGACCTCAGGTCCACCCCGGCGTCATACGCCTGGACCCGGCCAGGGGAAATCGCCAGCGGCGCCTACCTGCTCGTGGTCAGGTCAGGACAGAACCGGCAGGTCACCAAGGTCATCCTGACCGGACGATAGCACCAACCGATTCACGATGCGGGGCGGCTCATACCGCCCCGCTTGTCGCTGTGGTGAGGAACTGGGTACTGTGCTCTGGAGGCGTTTACCCGCAGGGATTCCTCTCCGAATCGACCCCAGTTGCCGTAGCGCTGTTGGAACGCGCGCCATTCCGCGGTCAGGGCCGCCAGCGCAACCTTGGAGCGAACGGTGTCGGCTTCATTGGTGACCGAAAGCGCCGGGATGTAGGCGCGGTCCGACTTGACCATTCCCCTACGGATATCCGGTCAGCCGCACCCGGCCGCGATGATCGCAGCCAGAACCAGCACTAACAGACACAGCCTCGAGTTGCACAGGCTTCGCATATCCCTAATAGACCAGCTTCCGGGCCCGGGGTTTCCATCATCTCGGTCCCGAACATCGGGGCGCGCGCCGAAGCGACGCCCTACGCGGGACTCGCCTTGCCGGAAGCTCCGGCCGATTCATGGCAGGCGGCGAGGGCCGCGGGATCTCGCCCGGCCGCTGCCAGCAGCCTCGGCAGACACTTGATCCAGCGCCAATGCAAGACAAGGTGCAGGACGACGATGGCCAGGAACGCGACTCCCGCCACATTGTGGATGTCGCCCCAATCGTGCCGGCCCATCCCGAGCACGGTCACCGCCGGTTCCGCGCCGCGACCGCGGCCGCCCGTACCCGGGGGCAGAAACATCAGCTCAACCAGGCCGGTCACCGCCAGCACCGCAAACGCGGCGAATCCGATGATGTTGACTATCGCATTAAACTTCACACGTCTCACAACCGGCTCCTTTCGTCTATACAACCTAGGACACCCGGGCCGGGAAGATACTGCGGTCATACGGCTCGGGCCGACCCGCGTCGGCGTCTCGACACGACTGCCGCCGCGCCTGGCCTCAGACCTCGCCCGTCCGCGTTTCCCCCGAGGGGTTACACGTGCACGTGCGGCGACCAGAAGAACGATGCTCTGCGTCGGCCGTATTCCCCTTCCGTGGACTGCAAACCGACGCGCAGCGTCACCCCTTCGACATTGTGGGGCCTCGCCACCGTAGAAACGAGCAAGGCAAGCTCTGACGCGGACGGAAGGGTTTGGTCACTGGTCACTCGCGGTGCGAAGCGCCGCGCTCATTCTGACAAAACTTATCTTGACATTGATGATTTCCCGGCTAATATATCACGTCGGTCGCAACGGGGGCCTCGCCGCCGACGCAATGTAAGACATGGCCCCATAACCGCTTGTGTCACGTTCCGGCCCTGTGAGTCCGTGAGTTTCGTTTCACCGCTCTCCTAGACCCCGCGACGATCCCAAGCACAACAAGTTCGGAGGTTCTATAATGGGTACGCGCATTTTCATAGGGAATCTTCCCTTCAGCGCAACCGAAGACCAGCTCAGCCAGCTGTTTGCACCGCATGGCGAAGTTGCGTCAGTCAGCATAGTGAAAGACAAGTTCACGGACCGTTCCCGGGGATTTGCGTTCGTCGAGATGAGCAACGCCGAAGCGGCCACCGCCGCGATTGCGGCCCTTGCCAACCACTCGATGGACAACCGTCCGCTCACCATCAACATTGCGCGCGAGCGCACCGAAGGTGGTTCGCGCGGTGGCTACAACGCACGCTCGGGCGAGCGTTCCAATTCCTACGGCAACCGCTAGTAGCGCGGACTGATTTCGCTTAACGGGCGGGGCAACCCGCCCGTTTCGCTTCGCCTCCCGCCCGCCCTCTCACATCTCACATCGGACACCTCTCATCTCAGGAACCGCTGGTCACACTGCTGGAATCAGACTCCGCCATTTTGATATTTGATATGTACATTTTGCAGTTTGATATGGCGAGCCTAGCTCGCTGATGCGTCAGGAAGCGCCTATTCGGTCGGCTGCGTCGGGAGATTCCCAAGGTTCCGCACGAACCGCTCCCGATTGAACGGCTTCTTTTCCTTCAAGACGCAGTAGATCTCGACCGCCACCGCCTGCCCGAGCAGCACCCTAGCGTCAGCATCAGAGAAGCCCTGCTGCTTTAGGCGCGTCAGTGTCTCCTCGGTCTCAGGCGGCTCTCCGCTCGTCAACTGATTCTCAACCGTCTCCAGTATCGCAGCCTTCAGCCTCGGATTGTAGTCTTCCATGCATCACCTCGTTACCGCAGACTTCCGCATGAGCAATGGGACATTTCACCCCCTCCCTTCTATTCCCTCCCCCTTGAGGGGGAGGGAAGGGTGAGGGGGCGCCGTTGCTCGCTTGGAGTTTAGCAATCAGTCCTCGACCTCGGCCTCCGTATGGGTCTGCAACAGCAACTGAATCCGGTCGGACAG
>CAZSUX010000117.1:0-8625 GCA_964610135.1 uncultured bacterium
ACGGTCGTCCCCTGCCGCGCGTACTCCCGCACCCGCTTCCGGATGCCCATCGAGTTCGACACGTCCAGGCCCGATGTCGGCTCATCCAGTATCGCAAGCCGCGGCTTCGTCATCAGGGCGCGGGCCAGCAGCAGCTTTCGCGCCATGCCCTTCGAATAGGTTTTCACCCGGTTCCGAATCCGCTGCCCCAGGTCGGCAAGCTCCATCCCGCGCTCGACCATCGCATTCCGGTCGCGATTGTCCTGAGTGTAGAAAGTAGCCATGAACCGCAGGTAGTCGAACCCGGACAGATTCTTGTATGCTCCGGCGTCCTCGGGCAGGTAGCTAATCAGACGGCGCGCGTGGCCAGGCTTCTCCGCCACGTCGATTCCGAACACGCTCGCCGTTCCCGACGTCGGCCGGAGCAGGGTCGAGACAATACGCAGGGTAGTGGTCTTGCCTGACCCGTTCGGCCCGATGAGACCGAACACCTCGCCCGGCTTGATGTCGAACGAAATGCCAGCCAGCGCCCGCAGCCCGCCGTAGTTGCGGGTCAGGTCACGCACCGAACAGGCATACTCCACAGCCGGTATTATAGGGAGTTTTGCGGCCCAGGGAAGAGTTGCCGGCACGGCTTGCGCCCTCCCGTGCTGTATGAGGCGCCGGGATTGACGCTCAGGCCTTGCTGCCCCGGTCCTGACGGCCTTTGCGGAAGTACTCTTCCCACTCCGCAACCTCGGCTTTGGACATCGGCGTGTCCTGAGCAGCCGGCCGGTTGGGCCCGAGCTTGGGAATCGCGGGACCGAGCTTGACCGCGAACTCGGCGGACGGAATGGTCTTTGCCCCGTAGTCACGGGCAAAACGGACGATGGAGTTGTCGGAGGTGACGACGGTCCAAGAGCGCGGGCTCTTTTCCAGCGCGAGCATGTTCTTTATCTTGGTATCTGCGGTCTGGGGCGCGCGCGAAAAGACAACCTCGACGCCGCCCGGCGGCCGCGTCTGCTGTCCGGCTGGGCCACGCCCGTCGAAGACGACCGTGACGCGTACGCTCCGGCTCGAACGGTAGACTGCGAGCTTTGAGACCAGCCCGTCCCGCGCGCGTTCGAGGTCGCTTGCGACCATCCGGGCCAGCTCCGGCATCGCGTGAACCAGATTGTAGCCGTCGACGACGATACGTGGGACAGCCAAGGGCTCTACGGTGCCAGGGCAACCTGGAGCATCAACGCCACGGTTGCTGCGAACAACGCGACGACGGTGACGACTAAACCCGTCTTGAACCACTCGCCGAACCTGATGCTCTGTCCGGTCACACGCTCGAACATCCCGACCGCAACCAGGTTGGCGCTCGAACCGACCATGGTCAGGTTGCCGCCGAAGCAGCCGCCGAGCAAAAGCGCCCACCAGAGTATCGAAGCGTGCGGCAGGCCGACCGCCAGCAGTCCCTTGACGACCGGGACCAGCGCGGCGATCACCGGCATGTTGTCCACGAAGCCCGACGCCAACCCCGAGCCCCAGAGCATCAGGATCAGGGCCGAACTGGTCAAGCCGCTGGCACCCAGCCAGCGGGTCAGCGGCGACCGCTCGGCGGCCTGCATGACGAGGTAGCCGAGTTTGGTGGTGACGCCCGTGTGTTCGAGGCAGGCGGCGCTGGCGAAGAGGAACATGAAGAAGAGCAGCGTCCACCAGTCAATGCTGCGGGCGATGAGCAGCTTGCCTTTCTCCTGCTCGATGAAGATGATGAAGGCGACCGCGGCCAGCGGCGCGACCACGAGCATCGTTCCTTCAGTGAGTCGGAGCAGCGCCTCGGCCCGGGCGTGCAGCACTATCAGCAGCACGACGGCCAGGAACGTCAGCAGCCCCAGCCGCAGGTCGGCTGGCTTGATTCCCTCAACCGTCTGCTCGAGGTCGGCCAGATTGACCCGCTCGCGCGTGCGCAGCCGCCCGCGGAACATCAGGATGATGACCGCGCCGACAACTATGCTTGAGACCAGGGATATCGGCGTGGCCCAGCGCAGGAACATCTCGAAGTTGAGCTGGCCCACGAAGGCGAGATAGACGCCGATCGGGTTGCCGACCAGGGTCAGCGCGCTGCCGATGTTGGTGGCGAAGACCAGGGCGAGCAGATACGGCAGGACCGGTGTTCGGGTCCGGCGCGCGATCTCCACGGCCAGGCCGAAGGTGACGAGAATTCCGGACACCTCTCCGACAAACCCGGACAGCAGTACCGAGAATCCCATCAGGATGAGCAGCAGCACCCACGGCACGCCGCCCACGCGTTCCACGACTTTGAGCACGACGTACCGGAACACGCCTTTGTCCTCGAGCCACTTAATGAGCACCATCATCGCCATCACGAAAATGATTGTCGGCAGCGACATGTACTCGACCATGTGCTCGAGGTTCATGACCCCGGCCAGCAGCAGGGCCGCGAGGCCGGTCGCGACAATCGCCAGCCGGAACTTCCAGAACAGCAGCGTACCGACGACCATCCCCAGGAAGATCGCGACAACCAGTGCCTGCCGGCCGAGCCACGGCGCGAAGTTGAACTTGAGAAACCCGAGCTGCTCGTAGATGCCGCCGGCGGGAAGCTGGATCGACTTCATCAACAGGCCGCCCCCGACATAGGCCAGGACGATCGCCGCAGCCAGCACGAACACGGGTCGATAGCGAGCCAGCCCGGACTGCGCCGGCGGGAGCCGGAGAATCCGCACGACCCGCTCGGCCGAACGCTCCTTCAGCAGCAAGGCGCGGTGGTACTCCCCGAGGAAAGCCCGGGCGACGTCGGCAAGCACCAGCATGTAGTCGGCCCGTTGACCCTCGTCCGCGACGATGACCGCGATCAACTTGACCGGGCGGCCGTCGGCCGCGTGCCATTCCACTCCGTCCCGGGCTCGAACCAGCGCCACGACCGGCTGCGCCGGGCCGGCCGGAATCAACGCATGCGGCACGGCGACCTCGTTCCCGACGCCGGTCGAGCCCGACTCCTCGCGCTTGCTTAGTGCTGCCGCGAGTCGGGCCGCGTCGTCGACAAGACCAAGCTGCGCCATCCGCCTGGCCACGGCCTCAAACACCTGCGCTGACGTCTCGGCACCCGGCAGGTCGATGACGAGGTCAGGCCTCGTCGCCGTGGCAAGCAACGCCCGGTGGTCTCTCGTCTTCGCCGTCTTCCCCGGTTCGGACCCGGTCACGCTGCTATCCGGTGGAGTTCGTCGTCTAGGCGGCGTTGGTGATGATTATCGGACAGGGCAGGCTGGGTATGAACTCCTCGGGTAGCCGGTAGTTGTCGCCGGCCAGGCTGCTGGAGCTGAGGACGATGAGGTCGCTGCCGGTATTGTGCGCGACCGCCTGGATGTCATCGACGTCGCCCTCACGGGCCATTACCGACGCCTTGATGCCCTCGGCCTTGAACTCCTCCTCCAGCCGGTACAGGTCCTGCCACGACTTGCGCTCATGGTCCTCGTGCAGCACGCGACGCCGGGTCGCGCCCTCGGTGCTCACCTCATGCCCGCAGCCGATGGCGAGCATCGCCGACAGCAGAACCGAGCTGTTGTGGGCACGCGCCAGTTCCTTCACCATCTGCTTCTCTCCTTGCTTCTCGCTTACGACGTACAGTATCTTGTTGAACATTCTCCTGTTGACTCCTGTCAGGGCGCCCGGCCGAGCTGCAGCAGCAAAGAAGCGGTCGCAGCCAGCAGCGAGGCGCCGGTGATTATTGCTCCGAACTTTATCCAGTCGCGGAACCGGACCGACTTGCCGGATACTCTCTCATAGGCCCCGATGGCCACGAGGTTCGCGGTCGAGCCGATGACCGTGAGGTTGCCGCCGAAACACCCGCCGAACAGAAGCGCCCACCAGAGTATCGTGGCGTGCGGCAGCCCGGTGCGAATCAGATCCTTCACCACCGGAACGAGCGCGGCCACAACCGGCAGGTTGTCGACGAACCCCGACGAGATACCGCTGAACCAGAGCACGAGCACGGTCGCGACCGAGGTTACCCCGGCCGGCGACGCGCCGGCTCCGGCCAGTTGCTGGGCGGCGGTCAGGATGACGTATCCGAGCTTGGTCGTGACGCCGGTATACTCCAGGCAGGCGGCGTTAGCGAACAGGAACATAAAGAAGAGCAACGTCCACCAGTCGATGCCGCGCTCGACCAGCAGCCGTCCCTTCTCCTGTTCATAGAAAACGATAAAGCCGACGACCAGCAGCGCCTCGGCCACCAGCGCTGTGCCATCGCCGAGGTGGAGCAGCAGCTCAACCCGACGGTGGACCGCGATGAGGACAACCACGACCAGGAACGTGATGATGCCGGTGCGCAGCCGGCCTGGGTCGATGCTCTCCTCGGCCCGTTCCAGATCCCGAGCGTCAAACTCCACGCGCCGCCCGAAGAAATACCGCCGGTAGAGAAACAGGCACAACCCGGCGACCACGACCGCGGTCACGGCCGCGGTCGGCGAGGCCCAGCGCAGGAAATCCTCGAAGCTGAGCTTGCCGGCGAAGGCGATGTAGACGCCGATCGGGTTGCCGACCAGAGTCAGCGCGCTGCCGACATTAGTGGCGAAGACCAGGCTGAGCAGGTACGGAATCAGCGGGGTCTTCGTCCGCTTCGCCACTTCCAGCGCCAGCCCGAAGGTCACAAGAATCGCGGAAACCTCGTCGGCGAAACCGCCCAGCAGCACGGAAAACGCCATCAGCGTAAGCAGAAGCAGCCACGGCACGCCCCGCACCCGCTCGATCGCCTTGGCCACAACGTAGCGGAACACGCCGATGTTCTCCAGCCAGCGAACGATCACCATCATCGACATAATGAAGAGGATCGTCGGGATTGACATAAACCTGACCGTCGTCTCCAGGTCCATCACACCGGCAATCAGCAGGGCGCCCAGGCTCGCCGCGGCGATGGCCACGCGGTACCGCCAGAAAAGCAGGGTGCCGACAACCATCGCCAGGAAGAGCGTAATGGTCAGTTGCTGGTGGAAGAGCCAGCGCGGCTCGCTGAACCGGGCGAATTCCGGCCCCGCGTACATCCCCTCGGCCGGCAGCCTGATGGCGGGCAGCACCAACCCCGCAGCGGCAAAGACCAGGGCGACGACTCCGATGAAGACGACCAGCCGGCGGTTGCGCATGAAGAAGCTCTCGTGTGGTGGGTGGACTATCGCTCGCACCGCTTGGGCAACGTCCCTTGCCCGGAGCGCTGCGTCCCGCACGTCGGGCTGATTAAGCGAGCGGGCGACTTCTGCCAGTACCGGCAGGTAGTCGTCTCGCTGCCCGGCCGGCGCGACTATGACGACGAGCAGCTTCACCGGCTCATGGTCTATTGCATCCCAGTCGAGCGCGGTGCCAAGTCGGACGACCACAACCGCGATCTGCCTGGCATCTGCCAGCATCGCATGAGGCAGGGCCATGCCGTAGCCGACGCCGGTCGAACCCTGCTGCTCGCGCTTGGTGAGTTCTTCGGTGAGCGCGGCCGGATCCGGAATGATCCCCTTCTCCGCCAGCCGGGCCGCAACGAGTCCGAATACATCGGCCTGGCTCGACGCCTTGGGCGCGTCGAAGGCCAGGTCGGCACGGACGAACTGGCTAAGCTTGACCATCGAAACCCGTGGGGGAACAATGCGGTGGCATTGAAGTGAGAATCATACCACGACACGCGCCCGAGTCAACCGGCCGGGAGCCGCCACCATTTGACAATCGCCCGGCCATCGTGATAGTCTGTGTGGATGAGAATCGTGAGCTATGAGGAACTCCGCGACCCGCGCGACTTCTTCGAGCTGATGGAAGCCTGCTTCGGCGAAGTCGCCGCGCCCGAGCACCCGAACCTGATTCGGTGCTACGACGAACGCCGCCGCAAGGAATTCGGGTTCGGGCTCTACCGCGGCCGAACACTCGCGTCATTCATCGGCGTCGCGGAACTGACGGTGCGCACGCGCTCAGGCGAAACCGAGTCTGCGCTCGGCATCCACCACGTCGCGACCCACCCGGCCTATGCCCGCCAGGGCCTCTCCCGCCGCCTGTTCGACTTCGTCCATCAACGGTACCGAAAAGCCGGAACAAGATTCTCCTTCCTCTACACCAGCCACTCGCTTGTCGCCCGCGCCCTCTACTGCGGCCTCAAATACGCCGACATACCATTGGCTGGCTCCCGCGCTCCCCGTGCCCTGCTCATCCTCACGCCGACGCACCAACGCCTGAAGCGAAATCTCACGCGCATCGCCGACCTGGCTGTCGCCGAGAAGCTATTCGCCGAAGCCACGACCGGCGAGGCCGGGTTCGTAGTCCGGCCGCGCGGCTGGCCCCTTTCCCGTTTGAGACAGTGGAAACAGAAACTCGGTGGTGTCTTCATCGACCGCGACGGCTACGCACTTACCGAACCGGACCCGTTTGGCCGGCGCATCTACGAGTTCATCTGCCGCAACCGGGCCGCATACGTCCGCCTGCTCAACCGCATTACCGCCGCAACCCGCGGCGGGCTGGTTGACTACTACGTCCGCGACCCGATTCTCAGAAGTATCTACGCCGAGCGCGGCGCCCGGTTCCGGCGCGAGACATACGCGAGCCTGATGGTCAAACCCCTCACCCGCGCCACCTTCCGCTCCGTCTTCGGCTCCCGCTTCTTCCAGTCCCCGGTCGACCAGTTCTAGCCGCTGACGGCGCGGTCGGAATCGGCCATGCCCTCGAAGAAACGTTGCCCCGGTTGGAGGTAGCTGTCGAGTATACGCTGGAACCAGAAGTCATAGAACCGGGTTCGCTCAGGTGAATCGCCGGTGACGGGCAGGGCGAACTGGTCATCCCAGCCCTTCAATCCTGCGCTGAACCCCGCGCCATCAGGCTTCAACAGCAGTTCAAACGCAAGACTCTGTCTCGCGGCGTTCTTGTTGAACCCTTCCTTGTTATCAACCAGCTCCATGCCGAGGCTGAAATGCCAACGGCCGTCGGTGCCGTACGTGGCTGCGTCCATCGCATCGTGTGCCGTAGCCGCGACCGCCTGGCGCGTGTTGGTCAAGAAACGAATCAAGTAGGGCGGGCCATCGAGATAGCTCTCCATGCCCTGAACCAGGCCCCGCGCAAACTCCACGCTCGCGTCGCGCTGAGCGAAGAAGCTCTTGCGCGCGTCCACGTAGGCCTGACGGATTTCATCAAACTTGGACATAACGGACCTCCGGGGTTAATGGTCGCTGATCAGCGCCGGGGCCGAGGGGCGATCGGTGTGACTGACTGCTGCCTTATTGCATAAAGGTTACCACCGACCAGACCAAAGTCAAGGCAGCCCTCGGACCCCTGAATCCGACATTGAACCACTGGGCTCACAGAGATGGCAGAGGGGTACGGAATGAACTCCGACCCTCACCCGCTCTGTACTACAAACCTACAGGATCATCGTTTTCGCGACGTTGTTTCTCTCCGCCGCCTCTGTCCTGGGGCCGCCAAGTTCTTGGCAACCACCGTCAAATGCCGTCCGCGTTGACGCAAGAAACGAGTTCGATTCGGGACTCAATCTGTGTCCATCTGCGTTCATCTGTGGTTCCATCGGGTTTGGTTGCGGCCTCCGAGGCCGCGCTAGGTTCTCCGCGGCCTCTGTGGTTGGTTCTCTCTCGGTTCTTGGGTGGAGCCCAAAGACGGGAATTCACCACGAAGACACGACGGGTCCGCACGGAAGTGCTCTCAGCAGTCCTGGCGCTCTTGGCGTCCTCGGCGGCTGTATATCGAACTTTGGGTCGATGGCCGGCGCGGTGAATGATGAAGCTCACATCGTGGCCGCGCGACTCACGGTCCAAGTCACGGTTGAAATCACCCTGCAAGTCCCGGTGCAAATCGTCCCGCAAATCACCGTCGCAATCACTCGCACAATCGTCTCACCCACCAGCCAGAAAGAAGCCGTCCAAGTCGAGTTACCAGTCCCTGTTCGAATGGACCGCGGAATCGCGGTCACATTCGCCCCGAAAACGGGCCCCAAAGTCGCCCTCCAAATCGCCTCGCGTATCGCGTTCCGAACCACCCCGGGAGCCGTCCCGGGAACGGTTCCCAGGGTGATTCGCGGAATGTCAATTTAGGCGACATCGACCGCGCCTAACGCACGCCCCATCAGATGCTTAGCTAGTTCTGGGTTCGCCCAGCCACGCCAACTGCTGCCTAATGCCTGGCCTGTTGGGCTTCGCGCCCGAAAAGCCGCCAGTTTGGGCGTCCAAGACTGACCGCTGGGCCTGTTTGTCCTGCGGCCGCCTCCGCCTATCGCGTGATGACGACCTTGCTGACGCTCGACGCCTCACGCTTCAAGCCAGACGCCCCGCGCACGAAGTAGACTCCCGGCGCCAGTGCCCGCACATCGTTCGCCCCAGGATTCAGGTCAAGGACCTTCCGCCCGCTGATGTCCAGCAGCGCGGCGCGGGACATGACCGAATTGCGCTCGGGCAATTCGGATCGTGTCCCAAGCCCGGGGAGCACCAGCACCCCGCGGACGATGGTGGCCACCTTCGTCGTTCGCACTTCGGCGCTCGGCGTTTCCTCGACCCCGGCGGCGAATCCGATCCGGTACACGGGTACACCTCGAGGTTGCCAGCGAATGGTGAGCCAAGACCGAGGCGCTACCGCGCCAGGCCGTTCGGGTCGCAGGTCCAGACCATCCGCGGAGGCTGCTGTCTCGGTGAGACT
>CAZSUX010000118.1:0-8594 GCA_964610135.1 uncultured bacterium
TTCTGGTTCCTGGCCGGGCCCAACGGGCTGGTGAGCATCGCCCGGCGCAAGGCCCGCGAGCGGAGAGTCCGTGCCGACATCACCGAATTCAAACGACGGATTGAAGAACAGCAGCGACACCGTGACTGGCTGGCGAACCCGGACTCGGCGGCGCTGCTTGCCCGCAAGCTGCTGGGCGACAAACCCGACTCCTCCCAGTCCCCGCGCTAGGCCAAACCTAGCTTCAGTATACGAAGGCCGGCTGCCAAAGGCAGCCGGTTCGGTCTTCATCCACGAATAGTCATTCGGCGACAGGCTGTTGGCTGGACGCGGCCGCGGGCAGCATCACCTGGGGCCGGCCGCTCTCCGGATGCCGGGTGACAATCGGTTCTACCCCGTAGACCGACCGAATCAACGCAGCCGTAATGACCCTCTCCGGCACGTCGCATGCCACGGCCTTGCCCCGGTCAAGCAGCAGGATTCGCGAGCAGTAGAGCGCGGCCAGGTTCAGGTCGTGAGACAAGAGAACCACGGTCGTCCCCTGTCGGTTGAGCACCGCCAGGATGCGCGCAATCAGTTGCTGGTGAGCGATGTCCAGGTGAGAAGTCGCCTCATCCAGCATCAGAACCTTGGGCTCCTGGGCAAGCGCCCGAGCCAGCACGACTCGCTGCCGCTCGCCGGCTGAAATAGAGTTGATGCGTTTGTCCCGCAGGAAAAGGGCATCAACGAATTCAAGGGCAGAGTCCACCGCTTCACGGTCGTGTTTGCCCGGACTCTGGAACCTCGCCAGGTAGGGATTCCGCCCCATCATCACCACGTCCGCAACGCTGTAGTCGAAGGCGAAGGGATTCTCCTGCAGGACTACGCCAACCGTGCGTGCGACCTCTTTCCGACCAAGTGAGCGTAGGTCCCGTCCGAGAATCCGTATCGAACCGCGGGCGGGTCTGAGCAGGCCGGCCACGAGCCTGAGGAGCGTAGACTTGCCCGCGCCGTTCGGCCCGATGACGCCGAGGAATTCGCCGACCCCGACATCCAGGTTGAATCCGTCGAAGAGCAGCCGTTCGTTGTATCCGAACGCGATGCCGGAAAGCTCGATGGCTGTCCTTGGGCTGCCGGCTTGGGACACGATCCGCCCGTCTGCGGAAATGGGGACAGTCCCTCGGAGCGCTTGCGTCAAACTCAGTCCGGGACAGTCCCCATTTCCGTACGTCATGTCCCCGCCGGCGTTCACGTTCATAGACGGCTCCTGAGCAGGTAGATGAAGAAGGGCACGCCGACAAGCGCGGTGACGATGGAAAGCGGCAACCCACCGGGAACGACGTTTCGTGCCAGCACGTCCGAGAGGAGCAGGATTCCCGCCCCTGCCACGAAGGACCCGGGCAGAACCCGGCGATGCTCCGGCCCGAACAGCATCCTCACCAGGTGCGGAACGACCAGGCCTACGAAGCTTATCGCCCCGGTGAAAGACACGACCGCCCCGACCAGCACCGACGAAATGACGAATACTGTCTTGGTGACGCGCTGAGTGTCAACTCCCAGTGTCTCGGCTGCTTCCTCGCCCGATGACATGATGTCCAGCGACCTGGACATCGAGAAGAGCCAGGCGCAGCCGGTGACGCACAGAACCGCGACACCGGCAAACAACCAGAGGCTTGCACCGGAGTATACTACGCCGAGGTGCCCCATCATCATGTACACCGCTTCGCCCAGGGTGCGACGGCCCAGGATCATTGCCAGCATGACCAGGCTCGAGAAGAGGAAACTCATGATGACGCCTGCAAGCACGAGTCCGGTGACCGTGACCCGGCCTCGTACCCTTGCCAGCGCGTAGACCACGAACATCGTCACGAACGCCCCGGCAAAGCCACCGACCGGCGCGAGCGCACCAGCCGTCCTGCCCAGCACCAGGGCCAGGCTCGCGCCCAGCGCTGCGCCGCTTGCCACGCCCATCGTGAACGGGTCAGCCAGTGGGTTCTGGAGCAGACCCTGAAGTGACGCGCCTACGACCGCGAGCACGCCGCCGGCGATGACCCCCAGCGCCAGCCTGAGCAGTCGTATATTCATCACCGCACGCAGGTTCGTCCCGCCGAATCCTCCGGGACCGACTGCGACTGAGAGAGCAACGGCCGTCAGGAGCAGAAGAATCAGGCCGACCCAGCCCGGCACAAGACGCCGCTGCATAGTCACTGCCCGGGATGGAGCAGCTTCGCCAGCATGACCACACCCTCGACAATCCGCGGCCCCGGTCTGGAAAGAAGGTCTTGGTCGAGTCTGTCGTAGATGCGGCCGTGCCTGACCGCGCTGATGCCGCCCCAGCCGACGCGGAGAGTGACGTCCCGAGCACTCATGTCCGGATGCAGCAGCAGTATCACCTCCGGGTCGGCCGCAAGCACGGCCTCCGGGTCGACGACCGGGTACTCTTGCACTGAAGACTCAAAGACGTTGCTTCCGCCGGCCCGTCCAAGCAACTCGTTGATGAACGTGCCGCCTCCCGCTGTCATCAACGGCGTTCCGGAAATCTCGGCGTACACGCGCGGCGTGTCGGCAAACACTGGAACCGAATCCAGCCGCCGTCGCATGGCCGCCACGAGACTCTCCCCCGACGCCTTCTGTCCGAGCAGTCGCGCCACCTTGTCTATCTCCTTGAAAACTGCCTGGATGTCGCCCGGCCGTGACACGTAGATCGGCACCTTCATCTCCTTCAGCTTCGCGAGTAACTGACCGTGCATTGGCAGGGTGAGAAAGACAAGGCCGGGCCGGAGCGCGACTATCCGCTCCAGGTCCGGGCTCATGAAATCCCCAACCTTGTAGACACTCCTTGCCTCCGCCGGGTAGTCGCACTGGTTCGTGTTGCCGACCAGCGTCCTTCCCGCGCCCACGGCGTAGACAATCTCGGTCACGCTCGGTACGAGAGAAACCACCCTCAAGCCGGATTCCGCACGCGGTCGCTGCCCGCAGCCTGCAGCCATGAGGACAATTGTCAGCAGGAACCTAGTCAGAGTCATCCCGCGGCCGGTCTGCATCCGGTTCAGGCATCGAGACGTTAGCCAGGCCCGGCTCGTTCACCTTGTTGCCTAGTATCAGGTATACCGTGTGCGCAACCATTCGGTCTGCCGGCCTGATTCCGGTCGTACGCACGAGCATCTCCCGCTCCAGAACTTCCTTGACGTGGATTCTGGCAAATCCCTGCATCTCCATGGCCGACACGGTCTTACGGAGTTGCTCTACGGTCGGGATTATCGAGACGAGTACATGCCCGCCCTTGAGGGCCTTGTGGGCCGGCGCGACCAATGTCCAAGGTTCCGGTACATCGAGGAACACCGCATCCACGTCCGATTGCTCGAAGCCCTCCTGCTCCGGGTCCCGCACGAAGAACTCGCAGTATGAATCCAACCCGTACCTCACTACGTTGGCCCGCGCGTTGGCGCTGAACTCCGGCCGTCGTTCGTACGAGTAGACCCTGCCGTCCGGCCTTACGAAGTTGGCCAGAATCGTGGTCAGGGCGCCCGAACCCGAGCCGGTTTCGATGACCCGGGCCCCGGGAAACACTGCCGCCGAAAGCAGCATCGTACCTACGTCCTTGGGGTAGACGATGGTGGTGGAACGTTTGACCTTCATGGCCAAGTCGACCAGGCCCGGTTTGAGCAGGTAGAAAAGGAAGCCCAGATGGGTCCGGACCGAGTCGCCGCACTCCCGGCCGGCGATCTGGTCGAACGGAAGCTGGCCGCGGTGGGTGGAAAAGGCCCCTTTGGGTTGAACCGCTACCAGGTAGTTCATGCGGTCGGAGTGATAGAGAATCACGTAATCGCCGGGTTGTATCATCGTGCCCATTCTAGATTCGCCCCGGGACAAGTCAAGCGACCGAGGCCCAAGGAGGAAAGGTTGAGGTCAAGGTCGAGGTTGAGACCGGCTCGACCCTGGCCTTAACCTCGGTCCGACCGGCTGCGCTTGACACAAGGGCGCTTTAGGCTACGCTATGGGCGTGACAGTGGACTCCCTTTTCAGAGGAATCACCGAGCGTTTCACCAACGACATAGCCATCGACCTTGGCACCTCCTCTACCCTGATTTACGTCAAGGGTAAGGGTATCGAGCTGCGCGAGCCTTCGATCGTCACCATCGACGAGCTGACCCACGAGGTCGTTGCGGTCGGCACCGAGGCCAAACGGATGCTCGGCCGCACCCCGGAGGGGATCCGCGTCATCCGGCCGATGAAGGACGGCGTCATCGCCGACTTCGGCATCGTCGAGATCATGCTCAAGACCTACATCGGCATGGTCCAGCGCAAGAAGCTCTTCGTCCGGCCCCGGGTCATCGTCTGCGTGCCGTCCGGCATTACCGAAGTCGAGAAACGCGCCGTGCGCGACTCGGTCGAGGCATCCGGCGCCCGTGAGATCTACCTCGTATCCGAGCCCATCGCCGCCGCCATCGGCGTCGGCCTGCCGGTCGAAGCGCCCACCGGTAACATGATCATTGACATCGGCGGTGGCACGACCGAGATCGCCGTGGTCGCGCTCTCCGGAGTGGTTAATGCCGCCTCGGTCCGCGTTGCCGGCGACGAGATGGACGACGCGATCGTCAACTACATCAAGAAGAACTACAACCTCATCATCGGCGAGCAGACGTCCGAGTCGGTCAAGATCGCCATCGGCTCGGCCTACACGACCGGCAAAGAGGAGACGATGGAGATCAAGGGCCGTGACCTTGTCTCCGGCATACCCAAGACTATCCGTATCACCAGCACCAAGGTACGCGAGTCGCTGGAAGAACCGATTACGCTGATCGTCGACGCGGTCCGCCTGGCTCTTGAGAAGACACCCCCGGAACTCGCGGCCGACATCGTCGACCGCGGCATCTACATGTGCGGCGGCGGCGCGTTGCTGCGCGGGCTCGACCTGCTCATCAAAGAAGAGACCAGCCTGCCGGTATTTGTGGCCGAGAACCCGCTGGAAAGCGTGGTGCGCGGCGCCGGCCGCATCCTGGAGAACATCAGCGTCAACGAGAAACTCGTACTTCGCGCCAAGTAGCAGAAACTCCAAGGACTCGATGATCGTGTCCCAACCCGTGACGGCGGCAGCCGCTTTGCGCGGCTGATTCGGTCTTGCTCAAGCCAATCATCACCGCCTGGCAGGACCGGGCCGCCTGGCTTGTCATCCTCCTGGGTCTGGTTCTCCTTCTCATCCCCCATCGACTGCGCATCGCTGCCTTGCAGCCATTCGGCGTCGCACTCCTGTCGCCGCTGCGCCTCGGCGCGGCGGTCAGCCAGTCGCTTCGCGATACGAGGGCCGAGAATGAACGACTCTCCATGCTCGCCGCTCGGCTTGCCGTGGAGAATGCGCGTCTCGAATCGGCCTCGCACGCCGCCGGCGTGCAACCGTCCGTCGGCCTGGAACTGGTCCGCGCGCCGGTCATCGGCCGCGACCTGACCACATTCGAGCACTGGCTCATAATCAGCCGCGGCTCGCTCCATGGCGTGCGGCCGGGCGCTCCGGTAATCACGCCGGATGGAGTCTGCGGCAAGGTAGTGGCCTGCGGTCCACACCAGTCACTGGTCCAGACCCTGCTCGCCCCGGAGTCCCGGATCGCCGTGCTCAACCTCCGGTCGCGAGTCCCGGCACTCGCCCGGCCCGACCGCGCCGGCCGACTGCTCCTCGACTACGTACCCAAGGAATCCGACTTCAGGCCGGGTGACACTCTCGTGACCGCCGGCATCGGAACGGTCTTTCCAAAAGGGCTCAGGCTGGGCGAAGTCGTCGCGTTCCCGGACCGCCAGGAGGCCCTTTTCAAGCCGGTGACAATCCACCCATTCGCCGACGTCGGCCGCATCGAGCAGGTGTTCGTCATCTCGATACCCGAAGCCGCTTCCCCTGACTCCGGAACCGGCTGGCTCGAAAACACTGCCCGCCCGGAGGTGAGCATCCCGGACCAGCCGGCGGGCCAATGAGGACCTTCGTCGCGTTCCTCCTGCTCTACCTGCTCTTCCTGATACAGGCCAGCGTGACGCCATGGTGGCCTGACCTGATTCTGCTCGGGCTGATTGTGGTCTCCCTGCACGAGAACCGAATCACATCTACCCTGGCCGGGGCCTTTGCCGGGCTTTGTCTCGACCTGACCAGCCCGGCCTTCGCCGGCACCCACCTGTTCACGCTGGCAGCGACCGGCTACGGCGTGTCTTTGCTGCGTTCCCTCTTCTACCGGGCACGGTGGGCCACACTCCTGTTCGTAGTCATGGCCCTGGCGCTCAAGTGGGTAGCTGTCGCCGCATTCGGTGCGGGGCTTCCCGGCCTGCCGGCCCTGCTGGTGTCGTCGGCGCTGACCCTGGCGCTCGCCCCGCTGACCGAACTGGGCCTGACTCGACTCCTCTATCACAGATGGCAGCCCGCCTGACCCGGCTGACGCAGGTCCTGCTCATCCTGCTCGGCATCCTCTCCATCCGCCTGGTTCAGCTCCAGGTCATCCAGGGCGGCCGGAACGCGCGCCTGAGCGACCGCAACCGAATCCGCAAGCTGGTTCTGCCGGCCCCGCGCGGCCGCATCCTCGACCGGAACGGCGTACTGCTCGCCGACACGCGTCCGTCGTTCACTGCTTCGGTAATCCCGACTGAACTCCCGGACTCGGTCCTGCCGCTGCTCGCCCGCCTGCTCGACATCCCGGTGATGGACCTGCGCGAACAACTGAAGCCGGTCGCGATGTACTACTCGCCGGTTAACGTCAAACGCGACGTGTCGATTGAGGAAGTCGCCCGAATCGAAGAGAGCAGATTCCATCTGCCGGGTGTCCATGTTCGCGTCGACCCCGTACGCCACTACCCGGCCGCCAACCGCTACTGCCACGTTCTCGGCCACATCGGCGAAGTAAGCCAGGACGAACTGCAGCGCGACACGTCGCTGCGGCCGCTCGACTTCGTCGGCCGGGCCGGCATCGAGGCCCAGTACGAGTCCCTGCTGCGCGGCCGCGATGGGTCCGAGTACGCCGAGGTCGATGCCCGGGGGCAGGAAATCGGTCCCCTGCCGGAGAAACGTCCGGAACCCGATGTCCCGGGCCGGGACCTGATCCTGACCATCGACGACCGGATCCAGAAGCTCGCGTGCCGGCTGCTGGCTCCCTACGCGCGCGCGGCAGTAGTCGGAATGGAAACGAGGACCGGCGCCATCATCTGCCTGGTCTCTCAGCCCGACTTCGACCCCAACATCTTCATGGCGCCGATTGACCCCACGACATGGGATTCGCTCATTTCCAGTCCGTCGAAGCCGTTCTTCAACCGTGCAATAACGGCCGGCTATCCTCCCGGCAGCACCATGAAACCGGTCGTGGCGCTGGGCGCGCTCCGGCAAGGCGCGCTTACCCGCTACACGCGGTTCCAGCCGTGCACCGGCTCATTCAAGTACGGCAATCGCAACTTCAAGTGCACTACCGTCCATGGCAGCCTCGACCTCCTCGGCGCCATCGCCCAGTCCTGCAACACCTACTTCTACCAGGCCGGGATCCGGCTCGGGCTCGATAGCCTGACTGCCTATGCAGAAGAAATCGGCCTCGGACTCACTACCGGCATCGACGTGCCCGGTGAGAAACCCGGCAACATCCCTACGCGCCAGTGGCTCGACAAGCGCTACGGCAAGGACAAGTGGGGCGCCGGGTCGGTGCTGAACCTCGCCATCGGCCAGGGCGAAATCACCGCCACGCCGCTGCAGATGGCCGTGCTCTACGGCGCAATCGCCAACGAAGGTCGGGCGGTTCGACCCTATCTCGTCGCCCGGGTCGATTCTGCCGGGCACACGATTCACACCACCTTGCCTGAGGCCCGCCAACTGCCGATGCGGCAGCAGGACCTCGACGTAGTCAAGCTCGGGCTCGAACGAGTGGTCGAACGGGGAACCGGGACCGGCGCACGTATCAAGGAAATCAGCATCGCCGGCAAGACCGGCACGGCTCAGAACCCGCCCAAGCCCGACCACGCATGGTTCGTCGGCTACGCCCCGTCCGACGCGCCGGAAGTCGTCTTCGCGGTGCTGGTCGAGAACGCCGGCCACGGCGGGATCGTGTCCGCGCCGATTGCCGGACAGCTCATCCGCGCCTACTTCTCCCCGGCACTCGAATCGCCGTCCGAACCCGACACGGAGACGGCCAGCCCGGACACCGGGAATGGAGAATAGAGAATGGTGAAGAGAGAAGTCGGAATCCAAGTTTCACCTTTCTCAATTCACTCTTCACCCTTCGCTCCTCGCTCCCCTCTTATCCCTTATCCCTCATCCGTCCTCACGTCTGCCTTCTGCATTCTGTCTTCTGACTTCTGCCTTCGGCCAACTCCTCCCCTACTCCCGACTCCCCTTTCCCTACTCCCCAGCCGCACATGAAACGCTTCGACCCCGGACTCATCGCCGCGGCCCTGCTGCTCGCTTCCTTCGGCCTGCTTGCCATCTACTCCGCTGGCGGCTCGTACTTCTTCTTCCGACAGCTCATCTTCGTCCCGGTGGCCATTGGCGCCGCGGCCATAGCCGTCTTCATTCCCCGCCGCATCCTCTACGGCCTGGCCGAGCCCATTTACGGCCTGGCCGTGCTGATGCTGCTCGCAGTCCTCGTCGCCGGCACCGGCCCCGGCTCCCATCGCTGGTTCGT
>CAZSUX010000119.1:0-8571 GCA_964610135.1 uncultured bacterium
GAAGTAGTTGTAGAACAGCGCCGCCGGTATCGCTACCACGAGCCCCATGACGGTCGTTATTAGAGCATCGGAGATGCCCGGAGCGATGGTCTGGAGAGTAGGAATCTGGGTGCCGCGCAGGCTCAGGAACGTGCTCAGCACGCCCTGCACCGTGCCGAGCAGGCCGAGGAACGGTGCGACCATGGTTGTGATGGAAAGAAATGCGAGCGAGCTCTGCAGCTTGTCCGACTCACGCGATGCCGCGCGTTCCACGGCCTCGGTGATGTTCGGTATCAACTGCTGCATCAGGTCCGCCCCGCCCTCGATCTTGCCGAAGTCGCCGCGCAGCGCCTCCCACTCCTTGACCCCGGCCAGAAGCAGCCCGGACAGCGGCGACTGCTTCAGCTCTTTCGCGACCGTCTCATAGTCGCCCAGCCGAGTGCGGTACCCGAACACGTTCAGGAACTGCCGGGTCTGTCGCGTCGACCGGCCGAGCGTCCTGAATTTGCGGATGATTATGGCCCAGCTCACGATGGACATGAGCACGAGCGCCATTATGACACATTGAGCAAAGAAGCCGGCATGGATGAACGGCCCGAAGAAACCGCTGCTCGTGCCAGCGGCCGGCGTCATTGTCTACTGCCCCAGGGTCTGCAGCCGGTCCTGCGCCAGCTTGGCCTCGTTCGTGCCCGGGTACTCCTTCACGACTCGGCGGAGCTGGTTCGACGCCTCTGGCTTGCGGTTCTGGGCCAGGTACACGAGCCCGAGTTTGTACTCGGCCGCCGGGACCTTGTTCCCCTTCGGGAAGTCAACCACCACCCGCCGGAAGCCGACCTCAGCACTGTCCAGCTTGCCCAGCGAATAGAAGCACTCGCCGATCCAATACTGGGCGTTGTCCGCGTTGTCGCTGGGCGAGAAAGACGCAAGATACCGCCGGAACTCGCTGATTGCCACTTCATACTTACCACGCGTGAAGTCAAGATATGCCGTGTTGTAGAGCTTGTCCTCGGCGAGTCCGACCGTATCGGGGACGGGCTTGGCCGTGTCCGCCTTGGGGAATCCGGGTTGCGTACCCGGGATCGACTCAATCTTCACCGGAGTTATGTCGCCGCGGCCGGCACCAACCCGGCGGCTGATTCGGTCGAGCCGGTCGCCATAGTCCGCGAGTCGGGCGTCGAGCTGGTCAAGCCGGCGATCGATCGTCTCGAGCTCGGTCAGAACGTCGGCGCGCAGTTTCGCCATCTCCTGACCATGGCGCTGCTGTACCTGCTCCACCCGCATCAACCGTACAGACATCGAATCAAGCACCTGACCCCGACGCACGTACTCACGCTGGAAACTGCAGCCGGTGCACAAAACGGCAGCCAGCAGGCCAATCGCTGCTGCCATGCCGAAGCCGGCTGCGCGCCTTAGCCTACTGGCCGCCATCAATCATCTGGTCTCTAGCGACGTCCCTACTGGGCTGCCTCGAACTCGCAGCGCCGGTTCAGCTCGAACTGCTTCGTGTCCTGGGTCACCAGCTTCTCCTCGCCGAAGCTGATGGTCGAGAACATGTTCATGTCCGCACCCAGCTTCACGAGGTAGGCCTTGGCCGCATCAGCGCGGCGCATACCCAGCGCCATGTTGTATTCCGACGTGCCGATCGGGTCGCAGTAGCCCTCGATGGTCACCTGCGCGTCGGGCGCCTTCTTAAGCTGGTCGTAGTTGCCCTGGAGTATCGTCGCGTCACGGGCCCTGATGTCCGACTTGTCAAAGTCGAAGTGAATCGTGGCGAGGTTCAGCTCGACCTTCGGCGGCCTAAGCGGCATCTCGGTCAGAGTGTCCGGCGGCGGGGGCGGCGGCACCGGCTCCGTCGGCGTCACACCCTTCTTGGGGCAGCCGACCATGGTCAGCACGAGCAGCGCGCCCAGGGTAACGGTCAGGAGCTTTGCTGTGGTCTTCATCTACGTTCCTCCTTGGTCTTCATCACCGACATTACCTGCAGATCCGTCAAGATACGGCCACTCGCGACGGCCGGCCTGACCTGCAATCGCATAATCTGAGAGTAATCTACCGCCGCTCTAACTGCCTGTCAAGAGAAGCCTTTGGCCGCCCGGCTTCGAGCGACGAACGCAGGGCCGCGGTCACGCTGCCGCCGGTTCTTGACTCTCGACCGCACTTGCCTAACATCTACCCCGAAATGGATACTGCCTGATGGGCCGCAAAGTCAGACCCGCGCTGCGTGGTCTGGAAGCCCTGGGCGCGAGGCTCAAGCAGATTCGCCAGCAGTCCGGCCTCTCCCAGATGAAGCTCGCAAAGCTGATCGGCTTCGACCCTGCCCACGGATATAAGTATGTCTTGCGGCTTGAAAAGGGGCAGGTGCCCAATCCCACCCTGCGGACGATCGCTGCCTGCCTCGAAGCCTGCGGAGCGACGTGGCAGGCCATCGCCGATGTGCTCCCTGCTACCGGGACGGTTGTCACGCCCGCCCGGCAGCCACGAACCGTCGCTCTCCATCCGGTCCCGGGATCCATGGCCGGTGGGCCCCGTCCCCCGACGCCTGCCCAGAGTCCTGCTCCTCCTCCTCCCCCGCGGCGCAAGGACTCCCGCCCCATGCGCGAGCAACTTCGCTCCCGGCGCATCGAAGAGCGCGAACGCCACACCCGTCGCTTCTGGTCCGGCGTCAAGCAGGTAGATGAGACGACCGCCGCCCTGCTCCACTCGCTGCGAATCCCGTCCTTGCTGCACCGCGCGTACCGTTCCTTCGCCCGTGCCTGCTGCTCGACCCTCGACGCATTCGGAACGGCCCGACCCGGAACGGCCGAGCGCGAACTGGCCAAACTGGTCCAACCCGCGGTCGCGCAAGGCCTTGACGGCAAGCTGCTCGCGCAGATCCAATCCTCCTGCACCGATATCTTCCGCCGACAATCGAACGCCGGATGAAGCGCCCCGCGCTCCTTCCGCTGCTGTTGCTCATTGCTGGCCTGGGAGCAAATGCCCAGCCGGTCGACTACACCATCTCCGCGCGGCTCGACGACGCCACCGGACTGCTGCGCGGCATAGAAACGGTCCGTTACCGTAACCAGACTTCGGACACGCTCGGCTCCATCTGGCTTCACCTCTACCCTGATGCCCTCCGCGGCCGCTCCACAACCTATGCGAGCGAACTCGAGGCGATGGGCCGGTTCGACTTCTCGCTCGCCCGCGAACGCGACCGGGGATGGATCGCGGTCGACCTGGTCGAATCCGGCGGCCGGGTCGCCCTGATATCCGAGACGGAAACCGAACTCGGCCTGTTCTTGAACCCGCCGCTTGCTCCGGGCGAGTCGGTGGAAGTCAGCATAGGGTTTCGCACCAAGGTCCCGTCCCGGTTCGGCGAGCTCTCCCGCAGCGGACGCAACTTCGTACTGGTCCACTGGTACCCCGAGGTCGCAGCCCGTACGCCGACCGCGGGCTGGCTGGTCGGCGGCTACCACGTGTTCGGCCACTCCCCTGCCGCGTTCGCGGACTACCACGTCACGCTCGACGTGGCCACCGACCTCGACCTGGCCGCTACCGGCTCAATCGCCGACTCCCCGGCAGCTGTCGCGGGACCGGGCCGCCACACCTTCAGCATCGAGGCTGCGAACGTCTCCGAGCTCGCAGTCACGGCCTCGCCGCGCCTGAAAAGAATGTCCCGTTCCATCGCCGGCACGAACATCACGGTCCTGGCCCGCAGCTTCGCCGGTGCCGAATGGTATGATGCCCTGATGACGACCGCCGACATGCTGCGCCGGATGCAGGAATGGAACGGACCCTTCCCGTTCGCAAGCCTGACCATCGTCGACGGCTCAGGTATCGTCGCGCAGGATGCATCATACCCCGAGCTCATCGTGCTGGCCACGCGGCCGATTCCATACACACGAGTGTTCGAACAGGCGCTGGCGCACCAGGTCGCGCTGCAATGGACCGCGTGCGCGACCGGGGCCGACGAACTGAGCGACCCCGGCATCGCCCAGGGCCCGGCTTCATACTCGGCAATGCGCTACATGGACGAGAAGTACGGCCGAACCAGTCTGGTGTCAAACCCGCTGTTCCGCTGGCTGCTCAGGGGCCTCAACAACGAGTACTACAACAAGCTGTACTACTACCTTGGGGCCTCGAACAACGTTCTCTGCAACGACCTGACCGAGTGCCGCGACCAGGTCGGCTACCAGGCTGCCGTTCAGTCCCGTCCCGCGCTGCTCCTGCTTGCCGAAGAACGCAGAATCGGGCGGCCCACTTTCGACTCCCTGATGCGCAACTGGATGGCATCGCAGGCGGGTACGCACCCGACTCGCTTTGACTTCAAGGGACATGACCCAATTCAGCTCGGCGAATTGGGATCGTGTCCCGAGTCCAACGGTCAAGAAGATTCCATCCTCACGACCCGGCTCGGCGACCACAAGGTAACGGTGCGGCCGATCTTCGCTCTCCCCAGCTTCACCGACTACCAGATCTTCTACGGCCCATACGCGTGGGTGGACGCATACCACGGATTCCAGCTATGCGCCTGGGCCCAAGGGCGGCAGTTCTACGACACCGGGCCCTTGCGCGGCCGTCACCAATGGACTGCGAGCGAAATCTACAGCACGGCGATTGACGACTGGCACTCCAGTGTGAACTACCAGACTCCGCTCACCTTCATCAACGACCGGCTGCGCGTCTATGCCGCGCTCGACTACTCGCTGGTCGATGCCGGGGCCAAGCTCTACTTCAGCCAGGAACTGGGCCCGGTATTCCGCCAGCCCAAGACCACGATTGACTTCGGCTATCGCATTCTCGACCTCTACGACCTCAAGTCCCGCGACACGCTTGCCTGGCAGAAGGCCCGCACCGCCGACATCCGCGCGAGAATCGCCCGGACTTATGAATCACGACTCTTCCTCGGCAGCGCTCAGGTCTACATCCGCAACGGGATGAAGGCGCTCGGCAGCGACAGTAACTACCTACGGACCGGAGTGGAACAATCGTGCACCTGGCGTGGCCTGCGCCCGTTCAACCTCACGCTGCGGATGTTCGCGGGCTATGTCTGGGGTAGCGTGCCAGCGCAGGACCAGTTCTACCTGTCCGGCGGACTCTCCAGCAACCCGGCCGAACCGGTCAGTTGGGGCTATGAAGGCCTGACGTCGGGCCAGGAACACTGGCACTACGATGCCGACGTCAACTGCCGCGGCTGGGCCGGCGAGTACCTTCACGGCCGCGCCGCCTACGGCCTCAACTTCGAGGCGAGTGTAGCCAAACTGGGTCTAGTATCCCTCCACCCCTTCTTCGACCTTGGCAACGTCGGGGACAGCCTTGCTCAGCCGGACTTCCTCAATCCGCGCATGGATGCCGGCATCAGGCTCAAGCTCGGCCCCCTCTATGCCGACTTCCCCTTCTGGCGCTACCAGGTCGGCGACGGCATGCACCAGTTCGCCTTCCGCTGGATGCTCGGGCTCAGGCTCGGCGGCAACCTCGGCAGCTCCTGACCGCGTCGCTCAAGCTTCTGGACGTTTGCGTGCCCAAAGGTCGGCGCTGCGGTTTACAGTCAGGCGCGCATCAGTAGAATACAGCCTTGCCAACAGACCGCAAGCCTACGATAGCCGAGAGCAGTCGGCGCCAGCGCCTGGCAGATGGGGACAGCCCTTCGCAAGAAGGGGACACGTCCCGTCCAGGGGAGCTTGGGACACGATCCGAAACGTCGGACGTTTCGGTCATGTCCCGCGCCCAAAAGCCCGGCCTCGAGCTAGTCGAGGAGGAAGTGATGCGGGCGTCGGGCGTTGCCCTACCAACCACATTCGCCGCGTTCGAGCACCGGAACTACCGGCTCTACTGGTTCGGCAATCTCGCTTCGCTTATCGGCACGTGGATCCAGAACATCGCCACCGGCTGGCTGGTGCTGCAACTAACCAACTCGCCGTTCTTCGTCGGCTTGAACTCGACCGTGATGTGGCTGCCGGCCTGGTTTGTCTCACTGCCGGCCGGTGCCATGGCCGACCGATTCGACAAACGGAAGCTGATGGTCTGGACCCAGTCGGTGCTGGCGGTATTCGCGCTGGCGCTGGCCGTGCTCTACTGGGCCCATGTGCTGACGATTTACCACGTGCTGGTCATTTCCTGCCTGTCCGGGTTCGTCGTAACGCTCAACGGCCCGGTTGCCCAGTCACTCGTGCCGGATCTGGTCGGACGCAGGAACGTCATGAACGCAATCGCCCTCAACTCGACGATGTTCAACTCCGCCCGCATCATCGGCCCGGCCATCGCCGGCGTGCTGCTGGGAACCATCGGCCCGGGTGGGTGCTTCGGCATCAACGCCGCGAGCTTCCTCGCCATCATCGGCGCGCTCTGGCTGATTCGGCTGCCCCCGGCCCAGTCCCACCGTTCCGAGGAATCGGTCGGGCAGCGGATCATGGCCGGCCTGAGGTTCGTCAAAGGGCACCGGGACATAAAAACGCTCATCATCATGACCGCGGTGTTCAGCTCGTTCGGTATCGTCTACCTGCCGCTGATGCCTATTTTTGCCCGGGACGTGTTCCACGCCGGAGCGCGCGGGTACGGGGTAATGATGACCTGCATCGGCATCGGCGCGGTCGTCGGCGGGCTCACCCTCGCCACGTTGAGCAAGACGCGCCACAAGGGGCTGTTGCTCGTCTTCGGCACGCTTTGCATGGGTGTCATGATAATCGCGTTCTCGTTCGTCCGGAACTTTCACCTCGCCCTGCTGGTGATCGTGGCGATAGGTTTCTTCCAGACGTCAATCGCCTCGCTCACCAACACGCTGGTCCAGACCCTCGCCCCGGACTACATCCGCGGCCGGACGCTCAGCGTCTACATGCTGGCGTTCAGCGGGATGTTCCCGGTCGGCAGCTTCATCGGTGGGAGTATCGCCGAGAGGTTCGGCGCACCCGCCGCGACTTTGGTCGGCGGATGCGCCGTGCTCGTCAACCTGGCGGCGGTGTCAGTCCTGGCGCCGCAGGTCCGCAGACTATAGGGTCCCGGGGTTCAAGGGTTCAGGGGTTCAGGTGAACCGAACCCTTGAATCCGGATTCCGAATGTCCGGGCATTCGTCATTCGGACTTCGTCATTCGGACTTCACTCAAGTCCCTTGAGTGCGTATCCATACCACGTCCCGTCTGCGCCGTCGGTGCTGCCGTCCGCGTCCTCGGCAATCCAGAGCATGTCGTTGGCCCATGACAACGAGAACCCGAATCCGGCACGCGGCAGCGTGAACTTGGTGACATACTTGCCGTCGACACCGTAGACCAGGACTTCCTTGTCGCTGTTCGGCGCCCAGACGAACAGGAACCTGTCCGACGCTGCTATCGCGAACGCGTAGCCGAGTTCTTCGGTAGTGCTGTAGCTCGATAGCTTGAAGGACCCTTCCTCGTCGCCGTCCGCGTTGAAGACGTTGACTGTGCCTTCGTGCAGTTCGTAGAGCATCTCGCCGTCGGGCGACATTGCGACCGAGCTCTGTTCCCCGGTAAAGATATCCTCAAGGGCGGTGTACGTTTCCTCGAAGTCCAGGTCAACTTCGTCGAGCGACAACCCGTAGGACTTGACGTAGAGCTGTTCTTCCCACGGGCTGTAGAGGACGGCGCGACCGTCGGCGACGATGTCGTACTCGGAATCAAACTCTCCCGATTCGTCGTAGCTGTTCAGGTTCGAGTAATCGGTGTTGCCGCCGTTGACGGTGTAGTAGTACTCGCCATCCCACGTGATACCCATGTTGTGATAGTATACGTGGTCGGTGAATTCCATCTTCTGGACCGGCGTCACGCCCGCGACTTTCCGGGTGCCGGTGGTAGCGCAGCCGAGCATGGCGACCGCGAGCACGACGAGACCCAGCTTCAGCAGACTCTTCATCCTCAACTCCCTTTCTGCTCCGGGACCCAGCCCGGGCTATCTGAGCACTACTGCCTTGCGACTGACCGTACCGGCCGCCGTCGCGAGCCGGTAGACGTAGATACCGCTGGCCACTTTGCGGCCGGCCTCGTCCCGGCCGTCCCAGCCGAGCGTGTGCATGCCGCGGGCGAACTCACCGCGAGCGAGCACCTTCACCACCCGGCCTTCGACATCGAGCACTTCGACCGAGACCCGACCCGCCTGCGGCAACGCGAGTCGCAGTTGCGCATGGTCGCGCACCGGACTGGGAGACACCTGAAGCGCAACCTGCATGATGTCCCCGGCGTTGGCCGGCTCGGTCACCGCCACCGAACGGTCGAACCAGGCCTGGGCCGAGTCCGCGTGGTCGAGCATCTCCTGCTCGGTGTTGCCGCCGACAAAGGCGAACGCGACATAGGTCCAGCCCCCGACCGAAATATCGTAGGGCCCGGCCGACACTGCACAGGACCAGTTACGGGAGCCGTTCGAGTTGGGCCGGGATATCGCCCCGCGCAGGAAGCTGTCTTTCACCGCCTCGGTCATCATCCCGGACGGGTTGACGTAGACATTGTGGTCGATTGCCGAGAGGTTGGCCGCAACCAGGGGCGCCAGCAGCTTGATGCCCACCGCGTACTCGAAATCGTAGGGCTGGGTCATGTAGGTCAGCCGGCGCAGCGTGTCGGTATAGACCGCGTTGAATTTCTCGGAGTATTTGGTGCCGAGCACAAAGAC
>CAZSUX010000120.1:0-8547 GCA_964610135.1 uncultured bacterium
CGTGCTGCACGGCCACCATGTACAGCGCCCGCCGCAGTTGCGACCGGCCCCGCTTCGAGATGTGCCGGCCGCTCTGATACTGCCCCGAGCTGTTCTGATAGAGATTGAGCCCGGCCAGCTTCAGCACCGCTGCCGCGCAGGAGTACTGCGCCAGCCCGCCCGTTTCAGCTAGGACGACGGCGGCCGTCATCGCCCCTACTCCCTTCACGCTCATCAGGTACTCGGCCTCCGGAAGCTGCTCAAGCAGACTCACAATCTCCGCCTCCAGGCCGGCGATGCGTCCATCGAGCGTGGCCAGCGTATCAAGCATCTCGCGCAGGCTGCGCTCCTGGCCGGCACTGACCTCTAGCGGACCGATTGACTCGGCGGCAGCCGCCTTAAGCCGCTTGAGCTTGGCCAGACTCACGCGGGCACCGTCCCGGGCCAAGAGCCGGCGCATCGCGGTCGGTGAGTGCGCCCGGGCAGCAGCAACCGTGCCGAACCGGTCCAGGACCAGCCGGGCACTCGGCGACTTGAGGTCGGCGAAGACCGTCTCGAACTCGGGAAAGAGCACGTCCATGGTCTGGTGCAGGGCATTGAGCCAGCCGGTCTGCTCCTTTACCAGCCGGGCCCGCAAGCCGACCAGCGGCCGTAGCTCGAGGCAGGCACCGCACAGGGCGACAAAGCCCAGGTACTGCCCCCGGGCAACCAGGTCGGCAATAATGAGGGCGTCCTTATCGTCGCTCGTGCCGCGGCCGTTATCGAACAACTCCTTCTCCCGGCAGACGTGCAGGCCGGGGACCAGTACTACCCGGCAGCCGTGTTCTGAAAGCCAGCGGACGAGGTTGACGCCGTAGCTGCCGGTCGACTCAACCCCGACGATAACTAAGGAGTCAGGACGGGGCTTCCAGGCGCCGATCTGCTCGATGAGGGCCAGGAAACCGGCCCGGGTATTGGCTACCTTCACCGGCCGGGTGTAAGAGCCGTCACTGAACCGGGCACGGGCGACGTGGGTGTGCTTGGCGAGATCGATACCGACGACGAGGGTGTCGGGCTTGATTACCGAACGCTTCAGCGTTACGCTGTCGACAGTCATTGCTGTCTCCTTTCGTTGGTAGGTCATTAGCGGACATTTACCACTACCATTTGAAAGCGGGACAGCTTCTCTGTCTATCTTGGCCTTCGGCACGTGCTAATCATATAGCACATTACTTTCCTCAATCGGAAGCACGTCAAGACCAGTCGCGAACACACCCATTCTGCCCGCCCATTTGACGCGCCACGCGCCGTAGGCGCGAGGTTCCAGTTCCCAGAAAGACCCTCTCGTCAAACGCAGGGCGGCTCAGCGCCGGTTTGCAGGTTACAGTGAAGGCAAGGGGTCGAGGATTCCAGAAATCCAGGGGTTTGGTGGCTGAACGGACGGCGGTCAGGTCTTGTCGTACGCGGCGAGGAAGTCGTCGCGTTTGATTCCGGCCTGAGTGCAGATTGTCCGAAGTGTCGACGCTTTGATTCTCGGGTGGTTCGGCATGGTCAGGGGGGTGCGCGTTCCGTCCGCGTTCTCGCGAATCATCCCGACATGTTCGCGCTCACGCACGAGCGTGAATCCAAGCGACTGCAGCGCCTTCAGGACCCGAGCTTTGGGTGCATCAACGGGGAACTTCGGCATCACACGGCGAGCGCCGCGTCAGCGAGGTAGGCCTCAAGCACCGGCGAGTCGGCATCGATGGCGTCCGGGCCAAACGTGTCGATATGGAACCGGATGGCCGACTTTGCGTCAGCCAGGGCTTCCTCGTAGGTGTCGCCCTCACCGACTACTACGCCCTTCAGCCCCAGCGGGTAGGCCACGAAGCTGTCTGCGTGCTTCTCGACCACTATCTTGAACTTGGTCATTGCATTCTCCTGAGTTTGTTCTGCGTAAGTTCTACCCCGGAAACACGCGCGTGTCAAGATGCACGGGCGCTGTTTCTCGGTCTGCAGTTCGTACTTCCGGGGCGCGAGAGGCGATTCCTGACGCAACGTCATTCCAGATTGTAGATTGGGGCCCGCCGGGCGGGCAATTCACAAGTCCGAATCCCAAATGACGATTGAAGTCCGAATGACCCAATGCCAGAATTCCCTGCCATTTCAGATTGCAGATTGGCCGGCGCAGACCTTGGCGGACTTGGCGAGCTTGGCGGTTATGTTGGCTGCGGACGGGCAGCTCGGGCATTCGCTTGACTAGTTCCATTCCGGTAATAAGCTGAAATAGTCGGGCGAGAGGACGCTACCGGTGGTTGACGATGACGCCAGTTTCCGGTTGAGGCAGCAGTAGCTGCCGGAGTCGGCCCGCCCCTGTTTTCCAAAGGAGGAACCGTGTCGCGAAGATTCGCTGTATTGGTGTGCTGTTGTGTTCTGGCCGGGGCCGCGACCGCTCGAGCCGAGCTGCACCGCCTCGGGTACGTACACAGGGATCTGGATAAGCTTGCGCCCGAGCACAAGGTAGGGAGTGTGCCGGTCGGGCTGGAGGGGAGGTCCTTCCGTGACTTCAGTTATGTGGACCTGACCGGCGAGATGCCGCCGGTCGGGAATCAGGGGCAGCAGGGTTCGTGCGCTTCCTGGTCCATCGCCTATTATCACCGTACCCAGCTCGAGTACCGGGAACGGCACTGGGACCTGACCGACCCGAATCACCAGTTCAGCCCGGCCTTCGCCTACAATCAGGTCAATGGGGGCCGCGACTACGGTTCGGGTTTCGATGACAACATGCCGCTTATCTGTGAGCAGGGCTGCGCCAGCCTGGTCGACTGCCCGTACGACGACGGCGACTGTACCAGTTGGCCTGCCGAGTCGGCATACTCGCACGCCATTCCGTTCCGCACCAGGGACTGGGCCTGGTTCAGCACCGCCGACACAACCGGCGTCAACATGATAAGGCAGTTGCTGGTGGACGGCAGCACGGCGTGTCTCGCGATAGCGGTCTGGGGCAATTTCGACAATATCGCCGCGTACGATTACATGTACTGCGCGTCCGACCGCACGGGCTCGAACCGGGGCGGGCACCTGGTGACTTTCGTCGGCTACGACGACACGCTGACTACGCACGACGGCACCGGCGCGTTCAGGATGGTCAACTCCTGGGGCACGGGCTGGGGCCAAGCGGGCTATTTCTGGATGTCCTACGAGGCCGTGATGGACGATTACCTGAGTCAGCGCGCGGTCGGCTACCTGACCGACACGGTCGGGTACTCACCGAAGCTGGTAGCCCGGGTGCGAATCGACCATCCGGCCCGCGACCGGGTCGGGATTGGGTACTCGATCGGCACCCGCTCGGATCCGCTCTGGCTGAAGGACTTCCGCACGTGGCGCCACGCAGCAACCAACCAGCCCTTTCCGGCCAACAACATGGTGTTCGACCTGACCGACGGTTCGTCCTACATCGAGAACGGCGAGACCGACTCGATCTACTTCGTCACGTCGGCCGGGAACGGCGAGGCCGGCAGCGTCCAGAGCTCGTCGGTTCAGTACCTTGACTGGGACACAATCTTCTTCTCAAGGTCGACCCCGGAGAGCATCCCGGCTGAGGGAGGTGTGGTCGCGGTCGGCCATCGCATCTGGGAGATTGACCAGGACAATGACGTCGCGGCCGACTGGATACTCTCGCCGAACGGAGTCGTCGAGCCGGACAGCACATACTCACCGCAGGCCGAGGTGCGGAATTACGGCAGGAGCGCAGCCACTTTCCCGGTCGTGCTTACCATCGACACCGGCTACGCCGATACCGTGCAGGTGACCGGGCTCGAACCTGCCCAGGCAGAAACGGTCCAGTTCGCGCCCTGGGTGGCTCCCCCGCGCTGCTTCGCCACGGCCCGGTGCTCAACCGCTCTTGCCGGGGACGAATACGCGGGAAACGATGTGAGTACCGTATCGGTCTGGGCCATCTTCAGCGATGTGGGAGTGATTGACATCGTTGCGCCCGCCGATACGGTCGACTCGGGAGCAATCGTCCGTCCTCGGGTCGAGATCTGGAACTACGGCAGCCAGACCGAGCTCGTCACCGCCACGTTGCGCATTCCCGACGAGGGGTATTCCCGAAGCTCACGCGTGTCGGTTCCATCCCACGAGGGGATGCCCGTCAACTTGGCCCTCTGGGTTCCGAAGTTTGTCGGCAGCCATGTGGTCAGGTGTTCGCTGTGGCTGACCGGCGACACGGCAATATCCAGCAACGACACAATGAGCCGGAATGTGGTGGTGGTAGGAGCTGCGGGCGTAGCCGAGGCAGAATCGGCGCCGCTCGAGTTCCGGCTCGAGGTGCCGCGGCCGAGCGTATTCAGCCGGAGTGTGGCCGTCGCTTTCGCGTTGCCGCACCAGGCCGATGTCTCGCTTGCGGTTTATGACGCGACCGGGGCGGTGGTCCGGCAGCTTCGGCACGGCAGCACTGCGGCCGGAGAATACCGGCTGAGCTGGGACGGCCGCGACGACCAGGGACGGACGGTCCCGGCCGGCGCCTATTTCTGTCGACTCGATGCCGGCGACCACCGCGCGACCGCGGTGCTGCTGAAGCTCTAGGCGGAAATGCCTTTGATAGGCCTTCCGGACCAGGCTGTGTTCCGGTGACCGGTTAGATTCAGAGGCGCGTAGGGTCGTCGCTGCCGCAGGCAGAGAGTGACCAGTGACCAGACATGAGGGACCCTCTCACTTCGCTCAGGGCGGCTCAGCGCCGGTTTGCAGGTTGCAGTGGGAGGCATTCAGGCACAGGCATCTATTCCGAAGGCCTCGCCCCGATTCCGCCCGTCCATCCAACTCGTTGTAGATTCTGGATAGCCGATTGCAGATTGGCTGACTCAAGCCTTGGCGGTTGTCTTGGCTATGAACGGCCAGCGGTTGCGGTGGTGTCGGGCTGGCCGGTCGTGGGCGATGATGTTGTCGTCCGGGTCGGTGGCGAAGCCGACGCGCTTCTTCTTCGGCGCGGGCGGCTGCATGAGCTGTTTGATAGTGACAAAGACGACCTGGAAGCTCCTGTCGTGCGTAGCCAGCTTGGTTTCGATTTCGGCGAGTTTGAGTGCAAACCTGCGCTGGTCCGCGGCAACACGGCTCAGTCGGACGAAGGCGCGAACCACGAAGACGCTCACTTCGACGGCTCGGGGCGAGTTAAGAATGGTGGCCGCCATCACGGCGCCGTGCTCCGAGAAGGCGTAAGGCCGATAGCGCTGGCCGCCGCGGCCAGGTCTGCCGTCTAAGGTCACAGCTTGTGACCTTGAACCGGCTTCGTTTGAGGTCACAGATTGTGACCTCAAAGCCTGTGATTCCTCCCGGGTCAGTTGAAACATGAAGTCTTCCGGGAACCGCTCGACGTTACGCTTGACCGCCTGGTTGAACGCCTTGGTGGAAACGCCGTACAGGGCGGCAAGGTCGTGACTCAGCATTACCTTGCGACCGCGGATCTCCAGTGTCGCGTTGTCCACCCGCTCGGATGGTATCAGGTAGCCGGTATCTTTGGGTGCGGTCACGAGCCAAGGATACCGGTGAGGCGTGCTGGTCAAGGCGCAGCGCGGGAATACCCGGCGACGCGATGGGCGTTTCCTGACGCGCGGATGCCCATTTGACACTCCACGCGCCCGACGCGGACCTCGAGGGTACCGAGCTGTGCTAGGGCCTCGTCACATCGGCCGCCGTTCCAGAGCCATTCGACCTGACGGCCGAGCGCGAGTAGTTGCGCGTCGGGACTCTCGAACTCGACGGAAATCAGTGCGTTCTCCCGCTCGGCCGGGCTCATCTGCTCCAGCGTGACCCGAACCGGGGTCGGAGCCGTTTGCGCCTGGATAGTCCTACCATGCGACTGGGCGCCTGCTATCGACAGCAAGCAGCCAAGGGCGAAGACTATTGATGCGGGTTTCATGTCGCCTCCTTGCCGAAGTGCATCGCTCTCATCGTTGCCTGCCTATATCACGAGGAATCTCTGGAATGGTCGCGCTTGAGCGACCACGACAAGGCCCGGCGTGGAAGCGCACAGGTGTACCCTAGGGTTCTTGACCCGATTGTCGGAAGGCGTGAGATAGCAGTCCGGACCATGGCAACCAAGCACTCGGACCTCCGGCAGAGTTCTGACCTTCACGGTAGTCAACGCCGGTACTAAGTTGGCGGCCTGCGCCGTCCCCAATGCCGGCGCCAACACGCCTGATTGTCTGCCCTATTCTCGTCTTGTCAATAGGCAGCACTGCGGGCACGCTCCCGCCTGCCCGAAGATCTCCAGGACTCCTCCTCCCCGCGCCTCGCGCAAGCTCGCATTCCTGCGCACAAGCGGAAACGCCCGCACGTCGTTCGGGCCGGGACGGAATCGGTGACCCTACGCCCGCTGATAGGGAGTAGGACGGCCTTCTCCTTTGGGGCGTCAACGCGAGTCGGTCCGAGGCAGAGCACGGAGCTGCTCGGCTGCACCGGGGAAACCGGGGGCCTGCGCAAGAACCTGCTGAAAGGCGACCCTGGCCTCTTCCGTCCTCCCCAGGGCCTGGAGCGCGACGCCAAGGTTGAATCGTGCCTGCGTATTGCCCGGCTGGCTCTGCAATGCCCGGCTGAATTCGACCAGGGCCGAATCCTGCCTGCCCCGAAGCGCCAGCAACTGCCCCAGGTTGTTGTGGGCCATCGTCAGGTCCGGCTGCAGCTCAAGCGCCTGCCGGTACTCCTCCTCGGCGCCACCCAGGTCTCCGACCTGGTTCAAGACCGCTCCGAGGTTGTTATGGACCAGGGCGGAATTCGGATCCAGACCCACGGCCTGGCGATAGGCTGCCGCCGCACCGCCGAAGTCGCCATCCTGCGCCAACGCATCGCCCAGCCGGACCCAACCGCTGGTATCGCCCGGAACGAGCGCGAGACCCCGGCGTAGTTCGCGCGCCGCGCCCCGCCAATCCCCGCCGGTCGAGAGGACGCGGGCGAGGTCGAGCTTCGCCTTCCCTTCATTCGGAGACTGCGCGACCATGGTCGTGTGCAGGCTCAGCTCATTCCTCCAGACCGGCATGGATCGGGCTGCGCCCAGCCCCAGCACGCCGATGTAGAGCACTGCCGCCACCGCCAGGGCCTGCCGGCCGCGCCGGAGCGTCGCCGCCAGCGCGGCGAACGTCAGCACGACTCCGACCGTCGGCAGGTAGAGCATCCGCTGTGAGAGAAACGACGGCCCGGGCGGGACCAGGTTGCAGGCCGGCAAGATGAACAGGAAAAACCAAAGGCTGCCGATTCCCGCCGGCTTACGCGAGAACCGAACCACCGTCCAGGCCAGTCCGGCCAGCGCGACGACGGCCGCGACGGTCGGCCAGCCGAACGCACCCAGCGCCTGCGGGTCTGTGAATTGGATGCGGCGGTCAAACGGAACCACGGACATGAGCGCATAACGGCCGAACGCATTGACCGCAAGCATGAAACGCAGACCCGGGCCGACTTCGCCCCAGGACGGGCCGCTGCCCGTGAGCACTGCCGTCCTTGCCGCCAGGTACGCCAGCACCACCGCGACCATCGCGCCGACCAGCAGCCGCGCCTTCCCGCGCCGGGCCGGCTGACGCAATTCGGGCAGCAGTGCGAAAACGGCAAGCACCGGGAACAGGACCGCCGCCTCTTTGCAGAGGAGCGCGGCGGCGAAGGCCGCGACCGTCATGACGAGCATTCCTACCGCCGGTCGCCGTCGGAAACGAAGCAGCGCGACAAAGGCAAGCAGGATGAACATCCCCATCATCAAGTCGGTCCTAGCCGACACGAAAGCCACTGATTCAGCGTGCGTCGGGTGCAGGGCAAATGCCAGCCCGCCGAGCAACACCGGCCAGAACGCAGCCAGCATTTCGGCCAGCACCAGCACCACGAGCACGCCGACCCCGCAGTTCAACAGCACGTTGGTCAGATGGAAGCCGGGCGGACTCACGCCGAAGAGCTTCCGCTCAAGCCAGAAGCTAGAAACCACCAGCGGGCGGTAGTAGCTGTGAGGAATGCGCCCCTGCTCCGCCCACCAGTGCGTGAAGCTCTGGCCGAAGAATCCGAACGGCGCCGGGGCCAGCAGGTCCTCGTTCTCGACAATCAACGCCTTGTCGTCCCAGACAAAGTCATAACTCAGCGTCGGCAGGTAGAGCAACCCGGCCAGCGCCACGATGCCCGCGGCAAGGAGTACCTGTCGCCGCGTCAGCCTGCGGGTTTTCGCGGCCTTTGGCTGCGCCATTGTTCATATATCGTCCTGAGCCCGACGCCGATGTCAAGCTGCTCGCGACCTCGTTTGACAGAACTCCGGCTTCGACCTATCTTCTCGTGCTCGCAGCAAGGCCTAATGGAACCACGAAACCACCTGCTCATCGCCGACGAATGGATCGGACCCGAGAGGGCTTTGCCGGTCATCAATCCGTACGACGAATCGATCATCACAGAGGTGCCGGTCGCGACCGAGGCGGTCATTGACGCCGCCATCGCCGCAGCCGAGGCGGGTGCGGCCGACATGCGGCGGCTGCCTGCGCACACCCGCTCCGCCATTCTCGCGAAGGCCGCCATGCTGCTTGAAGAGCAGAGCGACGAGTTCACCGAGTCCATCATCGCCGAGGCCGGCAAGCCCCGCAAGTACGC
>CAZSUX010000121.1:0-8479 GCA_964610135.1 uncultured bacterium
TGCAGGCTGCTGCGCGACTGGGACGGAGACCTCAGCCACACCGCCGTTCTGGACGTACTTGATGGTAGCTATATCGGTGCCTGTGCCAATTCCCCCATAGCTTTCTCCAGTCACATACACGTACGCCTGGCGATCCACAGCAATCGCCTGGGCCCGGTCTACATCATTCCCTGCGCCGTTGTAGCCCCTGACCCACTCTGTATCGCCCGTCGCCGCGCTGTACTTGATGGTTGCGTAGTCGCCATATGCCCCTGGAGTGAATGCGCTGACGCCGCAAACGTAGACCCCACCCGTGCCATCAAGCGCAATGCCGCGGCCCTTGCCGTAGTTGGCTATTGGCCCCCCGAAGAGCGCAACCCAGAGTTGACGTCCATCCGGCGCATACTTGATGGTCGCGCAGTTGGGCTGAGTGGCCGTCACGTAGCTGTACCCAGTAACGTACGAATTGCCGTCGCTATCGATGGCCACTCCATATGCCTCGTCCCATCCACTCGCGGCACCGTCGTACTTCCGTGTCCAGATCGTCTCGCCCTGCGGACCATACATCATGGTCAAGTAGTCTGGAGGCGTTCCGTAGCCATCATCCGTGTGGCCGGCCGTAACGAGATTGCCGCTGTCACTGACTGCCATGTCAAAAGACCGGTCGTCGCCCTGACCGGGACCGTCGTAGCCCGCGGCCCAGAGTCTGTTTCCCGAGGAGTCATAGCTCACTGTGACGCAGTCATAGTGTGATGTGGTCCCAGCGCCGTAGCCAGTCGTGGCAATGTCGTCCTTCTGGCCACAGGTCATTGCTTGGGCGTAGTCCTCATATCCCGCCCAGTCATAGAACCTGGCCCAAGCCGTATCTCCGTCTGGTCGGTACTTCACTGTCGCGGCATCGGACGAGGCCCGAAGTGAACTCCCGCACACAATGATGCTACCGTGTGAATCCACCACGAGGTCGCTCGCGCCGCCCTGTGTGCCAAAGAACTCATACCACTGGCGATTGCCGGTCGGGCTGTACTTGACGGTGACCATCCGGCTGTCGTTGTGCGTGCCGGTCACGTAGACGTTGCCCTGTGCATCAACGCCAAGGCCATAGGGTATATCCTTGCCGCCGAAGTCCTGGCGCCGCACCCAGGCCGTGTCACCGTTCGGATAGTACTTGATGGTAACGTAGTCTCCGCCGGTGCCGACGCCCGTGCTTCCGCCGATGACGTAGACGTTTCCAGCAGAATCCACCGCGATGGCAGTAGCGAAATCATCGGCATGCGCCGGTCCGTCATACCTCCGCACCCAGGCCGTATCCACGCCAGCACTCAGCAGTCCCGGGGCGCCCGATCCCAGTCCCAACAGCAGCAGAACCACTCTATTCATGTCACAATGATAGACCCGAACACCATTCTGTCAAACCGCCCTCGCCCGGATCCTCGGATGCACCCGACTCAGCGACTCCTGCACGGCAGCCTGTTCCTGGAACTCCCGTGGAAAGCTCCCGGCCACGCCGGTCGCAGCCAGCATCCCCAATCCCAAGAGGACCGAAATCGCTCTTGTCATGCTTCGATTCTAGAACCCGCAATCAGCGAGTCAAGCGGCAGGGCCAACGCGGAGACGGCCGAATAGTCCGCAAGCCCTGTCTGTCAAACCGCTCGGCGTCGACACCAACGTTTGACCGGCGACGGTTTGGACACTAAGATTCCGTGCGATGAAGCTGTACAATACACTGACGCGCCGGAAAGACGAGTTCGAGCCACTGGTACCGGGCAAGGTCGGCATCTACACCTGCGGCCCGACTGTATACATGTTCTCCCACATCGGCAACTTCCGCGCCTACGTCTTCTCCGACACCCTGCGCCGCGTCACGGAGTACCTCGGCTACGAGGTCAAGCACGTGATGAACGTCACCGACGTCGGGCATCTCACGAGCGACGAAGACACCGGTGAGGACAAGCTTGAGAAGGGTGCTCGGCTGGAAGGGAAGACGCCGCAGGAAATCGCCCGGTTCTACGAAAAGGCCTTCTTCGCTGACGCGGCCCGGCTGAACATCGAGCGACCGCACGTCGTCTGCCGGGCTACCGACCATGTCCCGGACATGATAGAACTGGTCCGGCGCATCGAGGCCAACGGCTTTGCCTACCGTACCTCGGTCGGCCTGATATTCGATACCGGCAAGTACCCGGAGTACGCTCTGCTGTCGCGGCTGAACCTGGCCGAGCAGCAGGCCGGCGCACGCACCCAGGTTGACCCGGAGCGCCGCAACCCGTCCGACTTCGCGCTCTGGATTACCAACCAGCCCAAACACCTGATGCAATGGGATTCGCCCTGGGGACGGGGATTTCCGGGCTGGCACGTCGAATGCTCGGCCATGTCCATCAAGTACCTCGGGGAGCGTTTTGACATCCACACCGGCGGCATCGACCACATACCGGTCCACCACACCAATGAGCGCGCCCAGAACTTCGCCGCCATCGGCAAGGAAGTGGTCGTCCGCTGGATGCACAATGCCTTCCTGGTCATCGGCGATGCCCGGATGGGCAAGTCGGAAGGCAACCTCGTGACTATCTCCCAGTTGGAGGAACGAGGTGTCTCGCCGGCCGGTTTCCGATATCTCTGCCAGACCGCCCTCTACCGCATGCCCCTGAGCTTCACCGCCGAATCTCTGCAGAGCGCCGCGAACTCGCTCCGCGGCCTGGTCGACTTCGGCCGCAACGCCAGCGCGTGGCCGGTGAAGAACGCCGCGTGGACTGATCCCTTTCGGGAGGAGTTCAAGGATGCTATCGCCGACGACCTGAACGTCCCGCAGGGGCTGGCCGCGGTCTGGAGCCTTGTGCGCGAAGGAAATCAACGCCAGGACCGCGCGGCCTGGGACGCCATTATCGACTTTGACCGCGTCCTCGGACTCGGCCTGGAGCGGCTGCTGGGCGCCACGTCGGAAGTGCCGAGCCCGGTAGCTGAGCTGGTCGAAGCCCGGGAGAAAGCACGGACGGCAAAGGACTGGGCCGAATCGGACCGGCTGCGCGACCGGATTAGCGAGCTGGGTTATCTGGTCGAGGACACGCCTGCCGGTGCGCGCGTCAAGCCGCGTCCTTGACTCCGGGGCTCGTTTCCGTATGATTCTCGCAGTTAGGAGAGAGGAGTTAGGAGTTAGGAGACTCAGGGCACTGGCTGGCCCTCTGCTAACTGCTACCTGCTCACTGCTAACTTCTCTCGGGCCCATAGCTCAGGTGGTAGAGCACTGTGCTGATAACGCAGGGGTCGGTAGTTCGAATCTACCTGGGCCCATTTTCCCATGAGTCGGAAGACCGTCGTCGTCCTCGTAGTCGTCGCGGCCGTGCTGTCGGCGGTCATGCTGGGGCTGCTGCTTGCCTTCTTCGTCGCCGGTTCCGAATCCGGCGCTTCCGGCCTGAAGACGTGGAACAAGGGTCTCGGCTACATCGAAATCAAGGGCACCATCGTCGACGCGACCGAGACCGTCCGCCAGCTCAAGGCACTCGAACGTAACTCGCAGGTCAAAGGTATCCTTATCCGGGTCGACAGCCCGGGCGGGGTCGTCGGTCCTTCCCACGAGATCTACGAGGAAATACGGCGCGTACGCGACGACGGTACTCCCATCATCGTCTCGATGGGGTCGCTGGCCGCGTCCGGTGGCTACTACGTTTCGGCTCCCGCCACCAGGATAGTCGCCAACCCCCAGACCCTTACCGGCTCAATCGGGGTCATCATGGAGTTCCCGGTCATCAAAGGCGTAATGGACAAAATCGGTGTCAAGGTCGAGGTGGTCAAATCCCGTGTGCACAAAGACATCGGCTCGCCCTTCCGGGACATGACCGACCAGGACCACGAGCTGCTCCAGGGTGTGGTGACCGACGCCTACGACCAGTTTGTATCGATTGTCAGTACCGAACGGAAGATACCCGAAGACAGTGTCCGCGCGTTCGCCGACGGCAGGATAATGACCGGCAGGCAGGCCCTCGCCCTCGGGCTGGTTGACACGCTGGGCACATTCGAAGACGCCAAACGCATCGCCGCATCCCTCTGCGGCATCGAAGGCGAGCCCCGGCTCATCCGGACCGGACGCCGGTTCAATTCCTGGCTCAGGGACTTGCTGGAGGGGACTACCGAGGGGCTGTTCGGCGGATTCGGATTCCCCCGCCTGCGCTACATCTACTACTAGCCGCTGGTGGACGGCCGCTAGCGGTCAGAAACCCGACGGTCTCCGCGCCGGCTTGGTTGCCAGCACAACCGCACGGCGCGCCGTGCGTAGTACATCTCGGCCCTCAATCAACAACTGCCGTGCCTGCTTGATGTCGGTCGCCTCGCGCGCCTGACCGAGTTTCTCCCGCGCCTCCGCCAACAGCCGGTCAGCCTCATCAAAGGCCTCGGAATCGATACCCGGCGCTGTCGACTTCCGCCGCGCATCAAGCCGGGCGACAAGACGGTCGAGCTGCGCCTCGGCCTCCGCCACTCCGCTCTTCACGATTTCGAGCGTCATCTTGGGGCCCCGCGCAGCCTTGGGCGCCGTCGCGATTACTATCACACCGATGATGGCGACGACTACGACCAGACTCCAGACAATAATCCTGCTCTTCACTCGTTCCTCCCGGTGTCAGCTGCCGTGGAAAAAGAGCCAGGAGTCAAGGACTCGGAGATTCCAGTTGCTCGAACCCGGTAATCCGGCAATCGAGTCACTCGAACCCACGAATCCTTGACCCCTGGAATCCTCGTCCGACGTTCTACTCCCCGCCGGCTGGTTCCGTGTATTCCTCCCCGGTAATCGCTTTGAGTACCTTCTTGGCTGCGAGGAGGGCCTTCTGGACCGAATCCCGCTTGGGTTCCAGGTCCTTCTGCTCGGTCAGCTCGAGCATCCCGGCCATAACCTGCCTGCCGCGGGCGATCTCCTCGTCTATCTTCTGCCACTGCTCGGCCGGCGCGCCGGGATTCTCCGCCCGCGCGTCGGCCACCTTGTCCTCGAGGCGCGCGAACTGACGCTCGTAGTTCCGGTTGAATCGCTCCGGATTGACGGGCGGCCTGCCGACGGTCTTCGGCTTGGTGACGAGCATCACGACCGCGACCACGACCAATATGGCAACGATCGTCCAGATTACAATACGGCTCTTGCTGCCTTGTGCCATCGTTCCTCCTTAGGTGAGCTTCTAACGGACCCGGCCCCGGCATCAGGGCCGCAGTCCGGGTTTGCGACTGCCGTGCCGGACCTTCATCCCGGCTGGTTGCTTCCACAACACCGCTTGTACTTCTTCCCCGACCCGCACGGGCAGGGGTCATTGCGCCCCACCTTGTCGGTGGAACGCCGGGCGGGGACTGTCCCCGCATGGGGACTGTCCCCAGAGTCTGCCTTCGCCGGTCCAGCCGCTCCCGCCGGCGCCGACGACGACGCTTCCGGCTTGTAGGCGCGGACCGTCCGCTTCGCCGGCTGCCGCCGTTCCTCGACCCCGCGCACCTGGGCGCGGAACAGCATGGTCAGCGCGTCCTTGTACAGGTCCCGCATCATCTCCCGGAACAGGTCGAAAGACTCGCGCTTGTATTCGACCAGCGGGTCCTTCTGACCGTAAGCGCTCAGGCTGATGCCCTCGCGCAGAGTATCCAGGGCATAGAGGTGCTCGCGCCACCGGCTGTCGATGGCGTACAGGAACACGCTCCGGCAGAGCCCGGCAAACTGCCTGTCGCCCAACTCCTGTCGACGCTCATCATACCGGCGGGAAGCGATATCTGTCAAGGTTTGACGTAACTCGTCCGGGGTCGCGTGGAGCCGGTAGTCATCCTCCAGCCGGAGGTCGGCCAGGAAAGTCATCGAGAGTTCGCCCCGCAGCCCGTCCCAGTCCCACTCCTCGGCGCGCTTCCCGGCCACGATTGTCTTGTTGACGAAATCGTCGACGAGGCCCTTGGTCATGTCATCGTAGACTGCCCGCAGCCGGGCAAGGGCCACGGGTTCGGGGGTTCCGGGGTTCTGGGGTTCCGGCGGGGCCTGAACCCCTGGACCCTCGACCCCCTGAACCCCTTCTTCGTCTTTAAGCACTGCGTCACGGATGGCGTAGACCGCCTCCCGCTGCCGGTTCATGACGTCGTCGTATTCCAGCAGGTGGCGCCGGATTTCCCGGTTGCGCTCCTCGACCCGCTTCTGGGCGCCTTCAATCGCCCGGGTGACGAGCGGATGCTCAATCGGCTCATCGTCCTTGGCGCCGAACCGGTCCATCAGCTTGGCCACCCGTTCGGAACCGAAGAGCCGCATCAGGTCGTCCTCCAGCGAAAGGAAGAACCGCGACGAACCCGGGTCGCCCTGCCGGCCCGAGCGCCCGCGCAACTGGTCGTCGATCCGCCGCGCCTCGTGCCGCTCGGTACCGATGATGTAGAGCCCACACGGCACATCTGCGTTGCAGCGCCCGGGCTCCTCCTCCCAATGGGGGCACTTGCCCCCCGTGTCCTGCACGACGTAGCAGCTCTCGCCCTTGACGACCCCGGCGCCGAGCTTGATGTCGGTGCCGCGGCCGGCCATGTTGGTGGCGATCGTCACGGCACCGGCCTGGCCCGCGTCCTTGATGATTTCGCTCTCGTGCTGGTGGAACTTGGCATTCAGCACGACGTGGTTTATCCGGCGCCGCCGGAGCATGTCGGAAATCACCTGGGAGACGTCGACCGACGTGGTGCCGACGAGAATCGGCCGCCCGCGCCCGTGCCAGTTCGCGATTTCGTCCACGACCGCGCGGTGCTTCTGGTCCCGCGTCTTATAGACGATGTCCGGGTAGTCGATGCGCCGGCACGGCTCGTTCGTCGGTATCGCCACCACGTCGCGCTTGTAGACATGGAAGAGCTCGCCGGCGATCGTCACCGCCGTGCCGCTCATCCCGGCGAGCTTTTGGTACATCCGGAAGTAATTCTGCAGCGTGATCGTGGCAAAGGTTTGGGTGTCGCCCTGGACGTGGACGTTCTCCTTCGCCTCAAGCGCCGAGTGCAGCCCGTCCGAATACCGCCGGCCCGGCATCAGCCGGCCGGTGAACTCATCGACGATGATGACCTTGCCCTCCTGCACGACGTAGTCGACGTCCCGCTCGAACAACGAGAACGCCTTCAAGAGCGCGTGGAAGCTGTGGAGCAACTCGCTCTTCCGCGCGTAGCGCTGGTAGACCTCCTCCCGCGCCTTCAGCTTCTCCTGCGGCGTCACGCTTGTGTAATGGTCGACCCGCGCCAGCTCCTCGCCCAGGTCGGGCAGCACGAACGCCTCCGGGTCCCCGGGCGCGAGCTCCTTCCGCCCCAAATCGGTCAAGGCGACCGAATGGTCCCTCTCGTCGATGACGAAGTAGAGCTTCTCGTCGATTTCCGGGAACCGCTTGTCTCGGATGAAAGTGAGCTCGGTCCGCTCGAGGAGCGACTTCACGCCCTGCCGCTGCTCCGCCTCAAGCAGCTTCTTGTTCTTCGGAGCTCCGCGCCGGACCGTCAAAAACCGCACGCCCGCCTCCGCCTCGTCGCCCGCGTCGAGCAGCTTCAGCCCCTCGGCGGCCAGGCGGTTGGCCAAGAGACTCTGCTGGCCGAAGACCCGCCGCACCTGCGGCGTCAGCCGGTCAAAACCCTTATCCTCGGCCTCCACCGGCCCGGAAATGATGAGCGGCGTCCGCGCCTCATCCACCAGGATGATGTCGACCTCGTCCACGATGGCGTAATTGTGGCCGCGCTGCACCTTATCCTGCCAGCGGCCGACCATGTTGTCGCGCAGATAGTCGAACCCGAACTCATTGTTCGTGCCGTAAGTGATGTCGGCATTGTAGTGCGGCTTCCGCTCGGCCGGCTCCATCCCCTGCTGGATGCAGCCCACGGTCAGCCCGAGCGACTCATACACCGGCCCCATCCACTCCCGGTCACGCAGGGCAAGATAGTCGTTCACCGTGACCAGGTGCGCCCCCTGCTTCGTGAGAGCGTTCAGATACAAAGGCATCGTCGCGACCAGCGTCTTACCCTCCCCGGTCCGCATCTCGGCGACCTTCCCCTCGTGCAGCACCATCCCGCCGATGAGCTGCACGTCGAACGGCACCATGTCCCAGGTCATCTCCTGCCCGGTCACGGTCCATTTCTTCCCGACCAGTCGCCGGCAGGCCTCCTTCACCAGGGCGAACGCCTCCGGCATCAGCTCGTCCAGTGCCTCGCCCTCACCGATGCGGGCGACGAACTCCTCGGTCTGCTTCGGCAGCTCCGAATCGGCCAGCTTCTTGTACGACTCCCAGACCTCGTTTATCCGGGCGACGCTCTGCCAGAGCCGCTTCACCTCCCGGTCGCTCTTCGACGGGACGAGGCCCTTCAGGAAACTCAACACGCTAGCACCCTTCGACGAAACGCGGGGTTCCGGGGTTCAGGGGTCCCGGGGTTCGGGTTTCGGCTCCGGACTTCTGCATTCTGCATTCTGATATCTGACTTCTGACTTCGGCTGTTCTCATGCCTTCTCCAGCCTTCGAACCGCGCTCTCCATCTCCTTGCGCACATCCTCGAATCCTTC
>CAZSUX010000122.1:0-8438 GCA_964610135.1 uncultured bacterium
GCCGCCAGAGGAAACATCTTTCAGAAGACGACGATCCTGTACGCTTGTAGTACAGATTTGGCATCGGACAGAGCTGAATTCAGAGACTAGAAACCAAAGTCCAGAATTGCTGGACGGCGAAGGTCGAAGGACTGAGGGCGCACTGTCAGATAGGGACCGCCGAAGCCAAGTCAGGAGCCAGAGCCGCGGATGCTCGCTACGCTTGGGGCGGAGCGGGAACGCGCGGCAGGGTGAAGCCAAACTTGCTGCCCTTGCCTGGTTCGCTCTCAACCCAGGCCTCGCCGCCGATCTTCTCCATGATCCGCCGCACGATGGAGAGCCCCAACCCCTGCCCGGTAGCACGGACCTGGTGCAGCCGCGTGAAGGGCATGAACAGCCGCGACTGCTGTTCCGGCGTCAGCCCGGGGCCGTTGTCCGTGACCCAGAACCGGACTTTGTCGTCCGTCGTGTCGGTGCCCAGCTCAAGCCGCGGCGGCTTGCCGCCATATTTCATCGCGTTCGACAGGTAGTTGGCCCAGACCTCCTCAAGCCACGGCCCGTAGCCGAGCGCAACCGGCCACTGCTCGGGAATGGTGAGCTCCGGCCCATACTCCGCAGTCATGTGCGACAGGCGATGCACCGCACCGGATACAACCGCGGCCATCTCGACCGGTCGCCGCTCGACTTCGGCCTTGCGCACGCCGGCCAGGAGCAGCAACTCCTCGATAATGCTGTGCATCTTCCTCGAGCTCTGGTCGATTGCCTCCAGTGACTCCCGCACGTCCTTGTCGCTCAGCTCCACGCCTTCGGCCGTCAACAGCTCGGCAAACCCAAGCACGGCGGACAGCGGGTTCTTCAGGTCGTGGGCCACCGTGTGGGCGAACGCGTCGAGCTCGGATATCAGCCGCTCGCGCTCTTCCTCCAGCAGCTTCCGCTCGGTCACGTCCTCCTTCACCGCGACGAAGTGGGTGACGTTGCCTTCCCGGTCGCGAACCGGCGATATCGAAGACAGCTCCCAGAACAGCTCCCCGTTCTTCTTGCGGTTGTGAAACTCGCCGTGCCACTCGCGGCCGGCGAGGATCGTAGTCCAGAGTTGCTCGTAAAACTCGCGCGGCTGCTCGCCCGATTTCAGCAGCCGCGGGTTCTTGCCAAGTACCTCGTCGGCGGTGTAGCCGGTCAGGCCCGTGAACTTCGGGTTGACGTACTCGATATGGCCTTCGGTGTCGGTGATAACGACACTGACCGGACTCTGCTCGACCGCGCGCGTGAGCTTGCGTACCTGCTCCTCGGCCTGGTGCCGGCGGATGGCGTTCTCAACCGTGACCGGGAGCTTCTTCAGGTACGTCCGTTCGTGGTCCTTGACCAGGTAGTCGTCCGCGCCGCCCTTCATCGCCCGGACCGCAACCTCCTCGTCGCCGGCCCCGGTCGTGAACACGAACGGAAGCCCGCGGGCCAGCTCCATCACGTCGAAGGCGGTACCGTCGCCCAGCGCATAGTCGGTGATGACCGCGTCGTACTGGTTCCGGGCCAGGAGGTCGCGGGCCTCGGCCACCGAGCCGGCCACGTCGTATTCGTACGGCGACCCCAGTTCACGTACCGCCCGCTTGAACGCGAGCTGGTCGATGACGTCGTCCTCAACCAGCAATACCCGGTAGCGCACGCCGGCCTTGGTCACCTCGTCCTGCCTTGCTTTCCCTTCCCCTTTCATCGCTCCTCCTTCAAGCGCGGCTTCGCCGCGAAGCACCAATCTCCAGTGACCCGTCTGCAGTCAATGACCAAGTCCCAAACCCCAATGATCATTCAAGTTCGAATAACAGAAGCCCTTCCGCATCCGACTGCTCATCAGTTATCCGTGGTCACTCGGCACCGTGGTCCGTGCTCCGTGAACGGTGCGCTTTGAATCTGCAGCATCTGCGTAATCTGTCGATAGTCCAGGCCGTGTTCATCTGTGTTAATCCGTGGTTACATCTCCGTCTTCTGTCCTGCGTTTGCTTTCGGCAGCGTGAAGTAGAAGCTGCTCCCCTCGCCCACCCGCGACTCAATCCAGACTCTGCCGCCGTACATCTCGACCGCCTTCTTCACGACTGCGAGGCCGACGCCGGTGCTGTCGGCCCGGTCACGCGGCTTCAGGGTCTGGAAGAGCTGGAAGACCCGCTGCTGGTCCTTCTCTTCGATTCCCGGCCCGTTGTCGCTGACGTAGAACTTCCAGAACGCGCCCGCTTCGGCGCAGCCGACCCGGACCAGGCCCTCCGGCTTGTCCATGTATTTGAAGGCGTTGGAGAGCAGGTTCTGGAACACCTGAGCGATGCGCGTACGCTCGGTGACGACCGTGGGCAGCGGAGTCTCCACCGCCACCCGGATGTGAGACGGCGGCGCCAGCAGGTCAATCACCTCCGGCACCACCTCGGCCAGGTCGACCTCGACCACCTCCTCGCGAATCCGACCCGCCCGCGAGTACTGCAGGATGCCGTCAATCAGGTCGTGCATCCGCTTCACCCGGCCGAGCAGCAGGTTGAGCTGTCCTCGGCCTTCGTCGTCGAACTTGTCTTTGTAGTCGGCGGCGAGCCATTTCGCCAGGGAGTCGATCGCCCGCAGCGGCGCTTTCAGGTCATGCGAAACCACGTGGGCGAAGTCGGCCAGTTCCTGGTTGGCCGCCTCGACCTGTTTCAGCAACTGCGTCTGCCTCTCCTCGGCCCGCTTCCTGGCGGTGAGCGCGTCCTGCAGGTCCTCGGCGAACTCGAGGTACGTCCGGCTCGGTCCTCTCAGCTCCCGGTACAGCCGGGCGTTGGAGATCGCGAGCCCGCTTGCCCGGGCGACGACCAGCGCCATGTCCAGGTGATGATCCTTGTACTCGGAGAACGATATCCCTTCGGCTTCCAGCACGCCAAGGGTCTTGGTCCGGTGCCGCAGGCTCAGCCGTAGCCCGGCCCCGCTCTCGGTCCAGGCGTATGACTGGTTGAACGACGAAAGCCGCTGCTTCACTTCCTCGGACTCGCCGAACGCCGCCGGCCGCGACCAGACCTTCTGCGGCTTGCCATCCTCCAGCGCCACGAAGACCATCGTCGCCGGTGCCAGCATCGCCGCGAACAGATCGAACACCTTCTCGACCACTTTCTCCTCGGCCAGGATTTCGGCCAGCCCGCTCACCATCTCCTGCACCATGTTCGAGTCGGTCAGTCGCCGGTAGGCGCTTGCCAGTATCAAGTTCAGCCGCGTTCGCTGAAACTCCAGCCTCCACTCCAGCACCGCCTTCTCTATCAGCAACCCGAGCCGCTCGCGCCCGGCCTCGGACAACGCTCCGGGCAGGCCCTCGCACCGGCGTACGACAGATGCCTGCCGGCCAGCGATGGTTGTGGAAACAGAGCTGGGAACGCACGCGCCGGCGCACTGTCCGACAGGGGCCGCTGCGGCCAACACGCGGAACTGCTGACAGTCGCTGCCGCTGGCCGCGGCCGCCTCTATCTCCTGCCAGACAGGTTGTTTGAGACAGTCGCCGGGGTATGGTATCAGGCGGACGTCATTGAACCTTCCGGCCCCAATCAGCTCGACTGCGACCGGGTGGAGCCGCTCGCACACCAGCACGCCGAGCTTCTCCGGACCAGGCATCAGAGTACCTCAACCACGAGCTGCATTCGTCCGTTCACGAAACGATCGCACCGCAACAACGAGTCCACCTCGATTGAAGCCTACAACGCGGAATCTGTACGTCAAGGGAACGCAAGTGTCCCGAGAACCGGGATCGGAGTTCACCACCAAGATGGTGCGGAAGGAAATGCCCCTTGTATGCTTGTTGTTCTTGGTGCCTTGGTGGTCCAACATCGGATTCGGGGAAGGGCGCAGAATCTGCGCAAACTGTGGCTGTCCTCTCTGAATCCGCAGTTCTGACTTCCAGCCTCTAGCTTCTGACCTCTGACTTCGGCCGGACACTACATCTGTGTTTATTCGTGTCCATCTGTGGTTGATTCCCCTCGCGTCTCGTCCTGGAAGTTGCGCTACGAACCGCCCTTCGGATCGACGCCAAAATCGCCGTGGCAGTCGCCTTGAGACTCGAACGGCGATTCGTGATGGGAGTGGGCGCGCCCATGCGTTCCGGAATCGCCGACGAAATCAGAGTCCCAATCGCCGCGTCCGTCGCCCGGAAAACCGAGCTGAGAATCGTCATCCAAGTGCCCTTCGGGGTCACGTTCCGAACCACCTCCCGAACCGTCCCGGGAACGGTCTCCGAGGTGGTCCCCAGAATCGTTACTTAGGCGACATCGCCCGCGTCTAAAGCGACGTATTCCGGCTACTTAGACAAAGGGAGGCTCACCTAGCCGTGCCGATTTCGCCTCTGAACTTGCCCTGCCGGGTTTCGCGGGCCGAAAAGGGTGGGACCGAGCGTCCCGGAACGACTGCCGAATCTGTCTGTGTTGGAGCTGCCAGCGACTACCGCGTCACAATGACCTTGCGGACAGCTTGGGCTTGAGCTTGCGCCTGGGCCTCCCGCACGAAGCATATGCCTGCCCGCGGGTTCAGCACACGCCTGCCCATCGCGTCGAACGCGACCACACCCGCAGGTAGGCTGCGGATGACCGTCGGCCTCACGTCCCTCGTTGCCCGTTCATCGTTCATCGTTTCCTGAACGCCCGCACCGTAGTACTGAAGTATCAACAACCCGGTGGAACCATCTCCCAAGAAGATGTACCCGCCAGCGACGGTCACACCATTGCCCTGGCCCGACTCATCATAGTGCCCCACTTCCAAGGGATGGGCCGGATCCTCAACTGAGATGACCCGGAGCCCCATCGTGCTGGCCGCAACGTAGACCATGCTCCCGTCGATACACAAGTCATAAAAACTGCCCAGGCCTGTGCCGATGCACCCGACTTTGGTCGGATTGGCCGGGTCAGCAACGGAAATGACATTCAGTCCGTCGTCGCCTACAGTACAAACGATGCTGCCCGATACCGCCACGCCCCACGCGCTCGTCACGTCGCAGTGCCCGACCGCGACCGGATGCAAGGGGTCGACGACCGAGATGACTTGCAGCCCCTGGTCGTAGTCGATGGCGTAGACGTAGTCTCCGCTCGCCGCCACGCCACTCACTGCTGCGCCCAATGAATCGCTGCTCGCAACCACGACCGGATTCGCCGGGTCTGCAACCGAGACTACCAGCACCGCCTCACCGTTCGCAACATAGGCATACTGCCCGGCCACGGCGATGTCCCCGGGGTATCCCGGTGTACTGAGGGACCCGACCTCAACCGGGTGGGCAGGATCAGCAATCGAGATGACATGCAACAGCCCGGGACCGGCGTCCGACAGGTAGACGTAATCGTCGTTGATGATCGTCACGTGCCAATATCCACACGTGGTGTCGTAGTGCCCAACCTCAGATGGGTGCGCGGGGTCGGCAATGGAAATGACCCGCAGCGACCCGGCGAGGTCAGCGATACAAGCATAGTCGCCGCTAACATCGACTCCGAAAGCAGCGGTCGCCGTGTAGTAGAATCCTACCAATCGGACATTGAGTGAATCAACAGCCGCTGCCGTTCCAACCAGCAGCCAAGCCAGAAGAAATGCGAACACCGATGCTCTCATTGATACCTCCTGCAGATGATTGAAACCAAGTGTCCTACTCCTCGTGTTCCTCGTCTGGTGCCGCAGGCCCGGCGCCCCAGGCTCGGAACTTGGTCATTGGGGTTTTCCCTTCTTCGACAGGTCACTGGGACTTGGGAATTGAGACTTTGCTCATCGTATCACCGACAACTTGCCGACCTTGCTTGCCTTGCCATCAGCCGAGACAACAAGGTAGACGTAGATGCCGCTTGCCACCTTTGCGTCCCATTCCAGATGGCCGTCGCCTTTCTCGGTCTCGCTCCAGACCGATTGTCCCGATGCATCGTACACGATGACGCGCGCACCAGAACTCAGCCCCTGGAAGTGAATGGCATCGTGCTCTGGGTTCTGATGCGGCTTGAACGGTATCGGCGCTACCCGGAGCGAGTCGAGATTCTGGCGTGGTTGTGGCCCGTGCACGGTGAGGAAGAAGCTGTCTTGCACTTGGAAGCCGAGCATGTCGTAAGCACTAATGGTAACCCAGCCGGCTTGGCCGCCGAGCGGCTCTCCGACAGGGATGACCAGCGCCAACGTACATTCCACCGCCTGCCCTGCTGCCAGAGACTCAGGTAAGTTGAGCACGTACACGCTGTCCATGGACCCATTCTGCCCCTTGACCTTGGCCTCAACCTCAACCTCTCTCAGCAGTGACCGGCTTGGCCCGTCCTCCACGTCTGGGTTGTATGACCCGCTGGTATTGACCAGCATGAATCTGGGCTTGGCATAGGGCGAGTAGACCGGCCCGGCCGGCTGCGTGTGCAGGTCTACAGTGTCGCGGGTAACATCCAGCGAGTCGTTGTCAATATCGAGGTCACCGGGGACGTTCTTGATGAGCGCGGCAAAGGTCTCCTGTATGAGCGCGCCAACGGAGTCCTTTCCGGTAATCTTGATTGACCCTGCGTAGTCACCATCCCGCTGCCCCGGCGGCACTCGGACAACCAAGGTGCAGACGATGGTCTGGCCCTGCGCGAGGGATATGGGGAGATTCGGAACGAGAATACTGTCGATGGTCCCGCCCGGCCCGGTCAGCGAGCCGTTGCACCGGAGTGAATCCACCGGGGACTGACTTGGTCCGTCGGTAGTGTCAGGGTTGTAGGACGAACTGGTATTGGCGAGGATGAACTCGCCGATGCCACCCGAGCCTACGTTTGCGAGCCGGATGGTGTCGGCAATGACGTCCAGTGAGTCGCTATCCACATCGATGTCGCCCAGCTTGCTGACAAAGACGTAGCAGCTCTCATAGACCTGCAGGCCAGCCGTGTCCTTACCGCTGATGTAGATTGAACCGGTGTAGTCGCCGACCTTGAGGCCCGCCGGTATGTACGCTTCCAGCGTGCAGACCATGGTCTGGCCCTGCGCGAGCTTCTCGGGCAGATTTGGTATGACGAGGCTGTCGATGGTCCCGCCCGGGCCCGCGAGTGTGCCGGTGACGCTGAGCGAGTCCACTGGAGAAATGCTCGGCCCGTCGACGGGGTCGGGGTTGTAGGACACGCTGGTGTTGGCCAGAACGAACTCACCTTGCACGCATTCCGAGGATTCACCGGGACCCACAGACCAGTTTCGCAGATGAAGCGTGTCGGAAACGACGTCCAGCGAGTCGTTGTCGATATCGAGGTCGCCAAGCTGGTAGAACTGGTAGATGTCTAGCTTGTCGTGACCGTAGTACACGTAGTCTCCGGCGGCAACGATGGACCACCAGCCGAGTCTGCCACCATAGAACCCGGCCAAGGTCGGACGGGTCGGGTCTGAAGTCGAGATGGCCCACAGCCCGGCGTATGTCCCGCCTTCAACGAAGGCATATCCGCGGATCAATGATATTCCCAGGGGCAACATTGCTGTCGAATCGAGTCGCCCGACTTCGACCGGGTTCGCCGGGTCGGCGATGGATGCGACCACGAAGCTGCCTTCGCACCCGACGTAAGCGTAGCCATCGCCGACCGCCACACCAATGACTCTGCCGGGCCCGTATCGCCCGACCTCACCCGGATTCGTCGGGTCGGCGACCGAGATGATTCTCAGGCCACCGAAGTTATCCACGGCATAGACGTAGTCCTCTGCGACTGCAAGATGCTGCCCGCCCCAATCCAGTAAGCCGCAGTGCCCTACCTCGACCGGATGAGTTGGGTCAACTACCGAAAAGACAACCAGCCCTCCCACATCCTCCGCGATTGCATAGGCGTAGTTTCCACTGACCGCCACGCCGTGCAAGTCACAGTTGTGCTGGGTGCTGCAGCGCCCAGCCACCACCGGATGAAGCGGGTCGGAAATCGAGATAACCAGCAGGTTGCTGTCTCCAACAACATATGCGTAGTCCCCGCTCACGGCCACACCGTACGATAGGCCGCTTGTGGAACAGCGCGCGACTTCTACCGGATTTGCGGGATCAGCCACCGAAATGACAGACAGGTAGCCTGAACTCCCAACTAGGTAAGCATACGTTCCCTTCACGGCCACACCTAAGAATTGATGGTGGTCATTCCATTGACCGACATGCCGGAAGTGGAGCGAATCAGCAGCCGGGGCCACGCTGACGGACACGGCGCAAAGGCAGAATGTCAACAGCGATGCTTTCACAGTTGTCCTCCATGGAGAGACCCAGGCAAGAGCGCAACGATGACTGAAGCAGAAGGATTCACCGTTTCCTCTCAGTGATGATAGGCTGAAGCGTTGGCAAGTCAATGCGTTCGCCTGAGTCGAGACTCGGACTGACGGCAATCCGCTGCATAGATTCTGCGGGCAGGTGCACCCCATACTCCAATTAAAAGATACATGGGGATGAGCGTTATCTCCCAGAAAACATAGAAGAGGAAAAGATCCAGAGAAGTAAAAACGCCAATCATCCCCGTCTCCAGAAAGAGGAT
>CAZSUX010000123.1:0-8432 GCA_964610135.1 uncultured bacterium
AAGCCAGTGGGTTCGGGTAGGACTGGTACAGGGCGAACGCCAGCGGCAGGGCATTATCCTCGGGCTGCGCGATGCCCCCCGCCGGCTGGATTTCGAACTTGCCGGACGTTCCCAAGCCCAACCCGACTGCGTTCCAGGTGAATACCCTGACGTAGCAGTCCGTACTCGGGCTGTTGGGTATCGTCCAGGTATAGCTCGTGCGCGACCCGCTATACTTGTCTACGAAGTTCCAGGTTGCGCCGTTGTCGTTGCTGTAAACAATCGAGTCCTTGGTAATTGGCCCGTTGGCCGCGGTCCAGGTGATATCATGCGATGAGCCGACGTCCCAGACGTCCCCGGTATCGGGCGCGGTCACGTTGACTGCCGGCATCCCCGGCCAGACCCAGAGAATCGCGTTGGCGAGCAACCTCGCCCATTGGCCCGTCGCCTGGGAGTAGATGCTGAACGGCACGAAGCCGACCGACGCGAGCCGCACACCGGCGCTGTCGAGGTAGGCGACGACCGAACGATTGCCGCTGTCCCACTCGGCCAGGCAGACGCAGTTCGAGCTGCGCAGCGTGGAGTGGGTGTTGCCGGTAATGTAGTTGGTCACCGCTATCGCACTCACCCCGTCCATTATCGGATGGAGCGGGTCGTGGACCGTGCCCATGCTGCCGGCAAGCCCGGAATTGGTCTGCGATGTGAACGGCATGTACTGGCTTACGTACCGACCCGCGAGGTTGCCTGCTCCAGCGTCCGCCCAAACCGCGGTGACGACTCGGCCGCCGAGGTCGACGAACTGCGCAAGGCTGTCACCGAGCAGAATGGGGTCGTTGGCATAGGGTGAGCCGGAGAACTCAAGTATGACCCGGCACCCGGTGTTGTACCACTCGGTCGCCGGGAATGTCGCATTCGTCTCGACGCTATACGTGCCGATGCTGTTGAGGACCCCGTCGCTCGCGACTTTGAGGGTCTCAGCCAATTCGACCCGCAGGTTCTCAGCGTCGGTGCTCACAATCATCAGGGGACGCAGCGTCTTGCACATCACGCTCCGGACGTCGCCGGTCACCGTGCCGGTCGTGTAGAGCGTGCGGTCACGGTAGAAGCGAAAAAACGTATTGGAGCCGAGGCCGCCAAAGGACATGTAGTAGTACTGGCCATCGTAGGCCACGGTCGTCGCACCATAACTGCCACCACCCGTGGCCCAGGTCGCATCGTGCGTGATGCTGCCGCCGGTGAACTTCGAACAGGCATAGCCGTACCACGTCGTACCTTCCAGGGCCGGGGTAAGCCAGACCGTGTCGTTGGCAACGCCAAAGCCGAAGGTGCTGGAGCCGACCCAGGGCGCGTAGTCGGTCGTGGTCGCGCTCACCAGCGTCCCGGTCAGGGAGTATTTGCGCGTCGTGGTGCCGTGCGGCACATAGACGTACTGCCCGTCGGTGGCACACGCGCCGCCGCTGGCATCCGCGAGGGTGTAGTTCTCGGCAGCGCCGGTCGAGAGGTTGGTCCGCCGCAGGTTCGTGCCAGACACCTCGAACGTGTAATGCCCGTCCGGGGTCATGCACGACACGGACTGGCTGTTCTGCCAGGCGAGCGGCGTTGGCTGGTCCGGCGTCGCATCCTGGGCCTTGGGCGATGAATAGAGGTTCGTCGCGCTGGTGACAAGCTTCCAGTAGAGCGAATCCTGTGCCACCTGCCGCCTGCTCAGCACGGAGGACATCACGCTGCGCGGGTCAATACTCACCGTGCCGGTCGAATAGAGAGCCCGGTCGGCGTAGAATCGCTTGAACGTAATGGGGTGCGTACCAATCCAGGGCAGGTAGTAGTAGTCGCCGTCCCACGCGACGTTGCCGACGCCGTTGGTGCCGGTGCCCACGTTCCACGTGGCGTCATTGCTGATGCTGCCGCCGGTGAACTTGGAGCAGGCATAGCCGTAGAGGTTCACGCCGGTGTACCGGTCGTCGGTGAACCAGACCGTATCCCGGCAGCAGGATATCGTATAGGCGTCGCAGGAGTAGTTCGTCGTCGTCGAATTGACGTAGGTGCCGGTCATCGTGTACTTGTACATCGTTGTGCCGTTCGGACGATAGATGTACTGGCCGTCGGTCGCGCAACCAAGCCCACCCGTGTACGAGAGGGAGTAAGTCGTCATCGCACCGTTGACCGTGCTGAACCGATACAGGCTGGTACCGTCCACCTCATAGACATAGTCGCCGGTCGGGTCCATGCACGTCGTGGACGAAGCGTTGTGGAACGACATCGCCGTCCGATCGGCCGGAGACGGGTCCTGAGCCTTCGCCGACGACTTCAGGTGGGTGGTACTGCTGTAGTCTTTCCAGTAGAGCGAGTCGGTGCCGACCGCATCCCCCGGTTCGCCGGGCAGCGGATTGCCGGACCGGTCGTAGGACTTATCCCAGTGGATGGTCGTCGGACCCGCGTTCCCGGCAACCGGGCTGTAGCCCGGCTCTGCGATCAGGCTATTGGGATTCGCCAGGCCGGCCGTGGCCAGCATCGCGGCGCTGAACATCAGAACTATCACACTTCTCGACATCTTTCCTCCCTGTTCGTTTGGAGGCGGCATTCCCTACGCGCATCCGGCCGGCCTCCTGTTGCAGTCGGATGTCGGCTGAGAACGGGTCCTCAGCAACGACAACCACCGAGTTCGAATGAAACCATACCATTAGACATGCCCCTCTCCCACCTGTCAAGTCGGGAATTTGGGACGCCCACCAGGCTGCCGCCCTGTCCATTTGACCCGCCGCGCGTCGCCGTGCCGCTAGCGGTGCTGGACCTCGCGCTTGTGGACTCCAGCCTTCTGCCCCTCGCGCCGTTCATTGGGATGAACCACAGGACGCAGACCGTGATCTGCAAACCGCAGGCCGTCGGCCCGCCCCGGCGATTCCCCGCCCGGACCCCTAGATTGACTTCCGGGTGGTTGCCGTTAGCATGTCGCACCCGAAAGGAGCAAACCGATGACCAAATGGGAATACAAGTTCGTGATGATTGACGTCAACCTGAGCCCGATTCTTCGCCTCGCCCGCTGGGGCGTTCTGGTCCCCGGCGAGAAGAAAGCGCGAGAGACTATGGAGAACGTCGAGAAGTACATCTGTGAACTGGGCGCCGAGGGCTGGGAAATCGTCGGCGTCATCAACGGCAGCGAGCATACCGGCATCATCACCCGCGCCGTCCTGTTCCTGAAGCGGCCGCTCGAGGGCGCAAGCGCCTAGGCGCCGCGCCAGGACCGCCGCGGCAGCCGGGCGCGCGCGTTGAAGTTCAACGGGCTCGACTACGCTCTGATCGGCTTCGTGGCAACGGTTGCCGCCATCCAGTTTCTCCGCAGCACCAAGGATTTGTCGCGGATCCTGTATGAGTCGGTCTTCCTGGTCGGCGCGGTCGTGGTGGCTTCGCTGCTCCTTGGGCCGCTAAGAGAATTGACCGGGCTCTCGGCGCCACTGCTGTTCGGCTGCGTCGGCGGCGTCCTCTGCGTGTTTGGCATCATCTTCGCCGCCCTCGTCAACCGCCTGATGCCGTTCGGGCTCGGCGTATTTAACTACCTCTTCGGTCTCCTGCTGGCGATAGCCTGCGCGTACACGCTGGGACACCTGGGCCTGCGAACGGCCAGCCTTGCCATATCGCCGCGCAACCATGGATTCAACATGGCGGTCCGGCGTTCGCTGGTGGCACGTGACCTGCTCTACTTCAAGACGTTCATTGAGATCCGCGCATTTCTGCGCTTCACGCGCTGGAAAGGAATGTAGATCGTCCATGGAACCGACACACGCAACCGGTGGAATGCCTGACCAAAAAGCCCTGCTGAAGAAACTGCGAGCCGAGTTGGTCGGCATCGACATGAAGGTGCCGACGATGAGCGGCACCGCCCGGCAGTACGTGAACCTCGACAACGCTTCCAGCACCCCGACATTCAGGCCGGTAGTCGAGAAAGTGGACGAGTTCATGCGGTACTACTCCAACGTTGGTAGGGGCACCGGATTCAAGAGCGGGATAGCCTCATGGGCATACGAGGAGTCACGCAGAACCATCGGGCGGTTCCTGGGGACCGACCCGCAAACGGACACCATCATCTTCACCCGCAATACGACCGAGTCGATGAACCGGTTGGCCGCCCTGTTCCCGTTCAAACCCGATTCTGTCGTACTCACGACGATGATGGAGCATCACTCCAACGACCTGCCCTGGCGACGCCGGGCCAGGGTCATCCGCGTCGGCCTGAAGCCGGACGGGTCGCTCGACTTGGACGACTTCACAGCGAGGCTAAACGAGCTCCGCGGCAAGGTTGCGCTCGTGGCCGTCACCGGCGCGTCGAATGTCACCGGGTGGGTCAATCCAATCCACCAGCTTGCGCGTCTCGCGCACGAGGCCGGTGCCCGGATCGCCATCGACGCGGCCCAGATTGCCCCGCACCGGCCAATCAACATGCGCAAGCCCGACGACCCCGAACACCTCGATTTCGTCGCATTCAGTGGACACAAGACCTACGCACCCTACGGCGTTGGCGTCCTCGCCGGCAATAGCGCCATCCTCCACGCGCCTGAGCCGGCCCTGGTCGGCGGCGGGGTCGTGGACCTTGTCACCCTTGACTCCGTCGTCTGGCGAGATTTGCCCGAACGCGAGGAAGCCGGTACCCCCGACATCGTTGGCGTAGTGGCGCTGGCGTCGGCCATCCGGCTGCTCGAGACAGTCGGCTGGGATGCCGTGCTTGAACACGAAGAGCAGCTGGCCCGCTACCTGCTCAAGCGCTTGACCGAAATCCCCGGCGTGACAATCTACGGTCAGAACGACGCCAGCAATGTCGGCGAGCGGCTCGGGGTCGTGGCGTTCAACGTCGGCTCCATCCACCATGCCCTGGTCGCGGCCATCCTGTCGTACGAGTTCGGCATCGGCGTCCGCTCCGGCTGCTTCTGCGCCCATCCCTACATGCTCTGTCTGCTTGGCGTCGGCCAGGAGGAAGCGGAGAAGGTCCGCGGCGAGATCGTCGGACGTGACCGTTCCCACGTCCCCGGCGCGGTCCGGGCTTCGGTCGGCATCTACAACGACGAGTCGGACATCGATGCGCTCATCGAGGCGCTCAAAATCATCCAGCGCGGCGAGCAGGCCGGCAAGTACGTCATGTGCAAGGAAACCGGCAACTATGTCCCGTCTGGCCAGGATTGCTTCGACTTCGAGCACCACTTCACGCTCGACCCGCGCCTGCCAAGGTAGCCACGATGGGCCTCGGCAACTTCGCCACCGTCATCAACTGCATGGACGGACGGACCCAGGTGCCTGTCATCGAGTGGGTGAAGCACAAGCACGGAGTCGACTACGTTGATAGCATCACTGAGCCCGGCCCGGTCCGGATTCTGGCCGAGGCTGCGGACGCTCCCGCACTCGAATCCATCCGGCGTCGCCTCGCCATCTCCGTCACAAGACACGGATCGAGTCGGGTAGCGATCGTCGCTCATGCCGACTGCGCCGGCAACCCGGCCGGCAAGGAGACCCAGATGGTCCAGCTCCGTGCGGCCGCGGCCACGGTTCTCTCGTGGGGCATGGACGTTCGGCTCGACCTGCTCTGGCTCGGCGATGACTGGCAGGTCGAGCGCGTCGGCTAGCCGAGCCCTGACAAGTCGAGCGGGGGCCGATTGGCCCCCGCTCTCTTTCTCAGTGCTTTCTGCCTAGCGCAGAAGCATCAGCTTCTCTGCGCTGGTGCCGTTGGGCAGCACAACCTTGAGGAGATAAACGCCGTTGGCGAGGTTCACCGGCTTCCAGACGGCCTCGACCCTGCCGACGGCGGCCACGCCGTCTGCGAGCACGGCTACCGCGCGACCGGACACGTCGAAAACCTCGGCTCGGACGCGACCCGCCACCGGAACGTTGTAGCGGATTCGCACGGAACGGGAGAACGGGTTGGGTGAGCAGGAAAGCGTTGCCGCGTCGCGGACCCCACTCCCGACTTCGCGCTCGCTGACGCCGAGCAGGTTGTCGTACCAGGCTTGCGCCGAGTCGGCGTTCTCGGCGAAGTTGGCCGCCGACGTACCTCCGACAAACGCAAACGCGCAGCGGTAGGTTTCTCCTGCGGGCAGGTCGAATGGACCGACCGACGCGCAGATTGACCAGTCGTAACTGCGGTTGGAGTTGCGCTGGACGATCGTGCCGTTCAGGAACCGGTGCTTCATGTCGTCGGTCATCGCGGTGTCCAGTGGGTAGACGTAGGTCTTGTGGTCGACGGCGGACAGGTTGGCGAACGAAGTCGGGTCGAGTATCTTCACCCCGAAAGTCGGGTTGTCTCCGCTGGCCTGGCGCATGCTCATCGCTCTCCGCACCGTGTCGGCCGCCGCCTGATCAACCGTATCAGGGCCAATATCGAAGTCGGCAAACACGCCCGCATACAAGCCGTCGACTGTGCTCGTGCCGCTGTTATGAATGTCGTATACCAGCACCGCGAAGTCGTCATACCCGGTCGCGCTAGTCATGTAAGAGTTCTGGACCACCGTGATGTTCTTGGGCGCTGCGTGCCCGGAGTCATTGATGACGCAGCGGAAACGCTCGTCGCCCGAGCCCGGCGGGTAGACAACCCGAAGGCTGTCCTTAAGCCGGAAGTCGGTATTGTAGCTGGAGGCCGGGTTGCCATAGAAACGGTCAACCACGTACGAGACGCTGTTGCCCAGCGCCAGACTTGAGTAGTAGAGCTTGCTCGCCGCTGTCTTGGGATAGCAGAACCCGACGCTGGCGTCGAATGAAGGCGGGGCGTCGTAGCCGATGGAGCCGAGCGCCGTAACCGACAGCTTGCAGTAGCCGGTATCGTGAGTCATCACCACCGCTCCCGGAGTTGGTGGCACCCCGACGTACAGCGTGAAGGTAGGGTCCCATGAACCTTCGCTGCCAGTGACATGGCAGGTAAATGTGACCTGGGATCCGGGCGGGGCATTGCCGGCAGCGGTCACCTGGTAGCGGTCTCCGCGGGAGGTGTCCCCGGCGTTCATCGTACCGTAGGACGAGTTCGAGTCCGGCACGGTGATGTAGACGGAATCCTCCCTGAGCACGCCCGCCACGTTGGTCGCCGCCGCGTTGCCGACGTTCTTGAGCGTGACGTAGAGGTCCACCGTCTCTCCGGGATCGAGTTGGTGGTTTCCGCCGTCATCGATATAGGTACCCTGCACGACAAGGTAGGGTGCCGGCGTCGCGGCATACACCCTGACCGATTCGGTCACGGGCAGTTTGTCCTGGGCGTAAGCGGTGACGAAAAGCCAACCCGGGGTCGAGGGCGAGACCAGCATGTCGACGTTGCCCGAGGAATTGGTCTTGGCCCTGGTGCACACCTCCCCTGCCTTGTAGAGGCCGACCCAGGCACCGTTCACCGGGTCGCCGCCGCTCGCCACGTGGGCATGGAAGTTCGATGTGCCGGTCGGCACCGAATCGGGCGTGGTGACGACAAGAACGCCGGGAACGTCGCTCCAGACGCCCATTGCCGGGTCACCCATCAGGTTATAGTCGTAGAAACACCAGCGCCAGACCTGCTGGTTCTGCGGGAGACTTGCGTAGACGTCCTTGCCGCGGGCGTGGGCGGCGCCCAGCATCCACGAGTCCTTCTGGATGAAGAAGTCATAGAACCGAACGCAGAGCTTCTCGGACGGCCCCATCGTCGGCGGCGTTCCCCAGCCGTAGCGCGAGTTCATCATGTTGGCCACCGAACCGCCGTTCGCGTTATTCTGCAGCGCCACCGACAGGCAGTTCTGGTTCTCGAAGTTGCCGGAGATGCAGGCCATGGAGTTCATGATGATGAGCTTGTCCATGCCATTGGTCTGCGCGGCAGCATCCGCGTTCTTGTAGATCGCAGTGCCGACATCGGTGTAGAATCCATCGTAGTCGCCGTGGGCCGCGGCGTGGCAGACTCCATAGCCCGAGTTGACCGCATTCTGGAAGGCGGAACGTGAAGGGGACGGAGCCTTGGTGTCGGTCCAGCCGGAAGGCGTTATCCCAGCGATGGTGTCGGACACCGCCTCGCCGGTGTACCCGGTAAACAGGGGCACCCAGGGCAGGTAGGCCTTCCGGATGTAGCCCGTATCCGGCGCCTTCTCGTACCCGAACACCTTGTTCACCAGGGTCTGAGCATTAGCCACGCTGTTGATGGGCACGCGCCCCACGTAGACGTCGGCATAGAAGTCAACTGTGTCATCGCCCGCCTCGCCGTAGATGTGGTCCCCGTCGCCGTCCCATGACCACTGCAGGTCCGAGTAGTACAGGTCAGCCGGGATGTTGCCGGTTTCGGAGTTGACAACCGAGCGTCCGCGCCGCCCCGGAATCACCGAATTGGCGCCGGCCAGCAGCACCCACATGGTTCCGTGGTTCGCGTAGTAATCGATGATGAAGTTGCGGATCTTCTCCTGCGTGTCATAGCCGGAGTAGTTGCTCGTGATCCAGGAAACGGTCTTGAACACAGTAACGAAGCCCTTGAG
>CAZSUX010000124.1:0-8271 GCA_964610135.1 uncultured bacterium
ATGCGGTTCTGGCAGCCGGGCCTGGACCGGTTCGGGCTGCGGCTGGTTTCGCTCGACGTGGAACTCAGCTCCAAGCACCTGCGGGATGAGCGGAACGTGAAGTTCATAGAGGGAAACCGGGTTGACCTTGCGGGTGGGTTGGGCGCGCACCGCCTCTACTGGGACTGGTATCCGGCCCGGCTGCAGGTGGGCCATATCAAAGCCTGGAACCGGTACGCGCTGACGGTGCGGCCGGTCGTCGGCGCCGGCATCGGTTACACCAACTGGCGGTTCGAGAACACCAGGTACGAAGAGGCCTACGACCTGCGTGCGTTCAGCCTGGGATTCGGGGCTCGGCTCGGCATAGAGCTGTTCGAGGTAATCTTCATCGATAACCCGATGCTCGACTTCGCATTCCTGGCGGCGAAGAACCGGCCGGTGGCCGCCGAGTTGGGTGACACTCGCATCACCCGGCCGGAATGGTGGTCGCTCTTTTCCTGGCTCGGGGTAGGGGTCAAAGTCAGATTCTGAGGACTCCGGGACACAGCGTCCCCACCGTGGACTCGCGTCGGCCTGGTGTCTTCGCGCCACAAACCTGATGAAGCTGATTCCTGAACTCAGCCTGTCATGGTGGAACGGCCTGCTCCTGCTGCTGCCGCTCATCGGGATTCGCTACGCGCTGCTGCCGGCGTTGAGCCGGGCGGCGTTCGCCGCGGCGGCCGGGTTCCCGGGCACGTCGGAGCGGGAGAGAGTCGCCCTCCGGGTGCATGCCGCGGCCAACTGGCTGCTGCTCCTTTACGCGCCGTTCATCACGGTCAAAGCCGGGTCGGTCTGGTTCCGGGCCGGGATGTCGGTCTACTTTGCCGGCGTGTTCCTCTACGCGTGGGCCGTGACTGACTACGCCCGCGGCCCGCAGGGCCGCGTGGTGCGGCGCGGCCTGTACCTGGTTTCGCGCCATCCCCAGGCATTGGCCGCGTTCCTCATCTTCCTGGGTGTCGGGCTGGCAACGGCCTCCTGGCTCTACGTCGCGGCGGCGCTCACCGGGCAGGTCGCGATGCATCGGCTGCTTCTGGCCGAGGAACGGGACAGCCTCGGCCGCTTCGGCGCGGAATACGCCGGCTACACCTCGCGGGTCCGGCGCTACCTCGGACGCCGGGGCCGGGCTAGAGAACGGCCGGGTTGATTCGGGCCAAATCGTGTGGCAGACTGTTGGTGCAATGAGGAGGCAAAAGATGAAGCGACTATCCTGTCTGCTAGTGCTGGCGCTCGTCGCGCCCGCGGTCGCTCGCTGGAGCGCGGACATCGAGGCCGGGCCCGTGTTCAGCGGCTACAACGACGTGCGGATTCCCGGTGACATCGGTACGGACTTCTCGCTGACCGAAGACCTGCACGCCCGGACCGCGTTCGCCTGGCGGGCCAGGGTGAGCAAGACCTTCGGAGACCGGCACTGGGTCAGCGTTCTGGTCGCGCCGCTGCGCGTGGAGTCGCGCGGAACCCTGGACCGGGACGTGCTCTTTGCGGGTACGCTTTTCCACGCCAGCGAGAGTGAGATGGAAGGGCTGTACCGGTTCGATTCATACCGGCTGACGTACCGCTACGGGCTGGTGCGCGCCCGGCGGTTTCGGTTCGACCTGGGAGTGACAGCCAAGATCCGAGATGCAGAGATCAGGTTGGAGTACGCGTCCGTGGGCGAGTCGCCCGCGAGCAAGACGAACACCGGGTTCGTGCCGCTCGTCAGCTTCCGCGCCGACTGGCAGCTCGGCCCGCGGCTCGGGCTGGTGCTGGACGGCGACGCGCTCGGCGTGCCACAGGGACGGGCCGAGGACGTGACGGCGGCCCTGCGAATCGGCTTCGGCGACCGGGTGGACGTGCGCGTCGGGTACCGGGTGCTGGAAGGCGGCTCGGACGTGGACGAGGTGTACGGCTTCGCGCTCTTCCACTACGCGGTCACAGGTGTGACCTTGCGGCTGTAGTCCGGTCCCGCGCTGGCCACGGCCAACAAGCGCCGAAGCAGCTCCATGAGGTCTGCAAGAAGCACAACATCTTCGTGCCGGAATGACCGAAGCGTCCAACTGCCACGGGGCTGCGGACGTTGCCCCTCCGGCTTTGCGAGCCAGCACCACCGGCTTGAATATCTGCCGGCACGTTTCCGCGAGCACTTCCTGGCTGCAGCCGTGGCAGCTCCAGCAAGCATGCAGGGTTGGAGCTAGCCCTGACCGTTAGCCATCGGTGAGACAGATTCGGCTTGTATGCTTCTTAGGCTACAAGCCGCCGGACCGGATTTCGGGGCTAACTGCTTGTGGTTTGAGGTTTTAGGCCTGATGCCGCCAAACGGACACCACCGCCTGGGGGATTACCTGCCAAATCGTCTGCGAAGTTGTCTGGACCGTCGTCTTGTCCTTCGTCGGGAGGGCAATCCCGGCCATCGTTTGCAGAGCAGTCTCGTACATCGTCCGAACCGTTGTAGCGTGCATCGTCCCGCGGACTACCCGGTCAGGAGCGTGGCAGGCTCCGGCCGGGGTCATACGCCGAGTCAACCGACCCGCAATCCCGCACATCACGCCGCAAGCAACGGTGGACGTGGTTCCTTGGGTCATTTGGCAAACCAAAAGGCCGGGCGTCCCGAGCATCACGGTCTACATCTAGTGGTCGGCATGGTTCCAGACGCAATTCTCCCGTGGGGGGAGCGGACCGGAGACTGCCCGGAGGGTAGCAGTTGAGGAAGGAATAGACTGAGGTTTGGGCTGAGGCTAAGACGAAGGAATGAACTGAGGTTTGAACCGACCTTTAGGAGGGGGTTTGAACCGAGCGAAGAACGGAGCTCTTTCTCGAGCAATGCGCGAAACGATGCGCAGAGCATTGCGTGAAGCAGTTTTCCGAGCACCTTCGCGAGCATTGACCGATACGTTTGTCGAAGCCTCCAACGAACCTCTTGAAGGACCTTTCGAGGGAACTTTCAGGCGAGCTTTCTGATGAGCTTTCCAAGGAGCTTTTGTTACTCAATGCGAGTGTTACGAGCCACGCCGTTCCGACTGGCTTGACCAGCGGCGCAGGCCGCACTTCGCTTGACCTGTCCGCAGCCAGGTTCTAGAATCGGGGCGATGTTGCGGTTGCGCGTCGTGTGCCCGGAATCCGAAGGCATGGACGCGAGGCAACCGGCAAGGAGGAGAGCATGAGTAGTGAGCAGTCAGGTACTAGAAGACCAGTGCTGGCCGTGATGTTGGCCGGAGTCTGGGTGAACCTTTGTGAGTTCGTGCGGAACCAGGCGTTGTTCCTACCACACTGGCAGGCGCACTACCGTGACATGGGACTGGTGTTTCCTGCCCAGCCCGTGAACGCGGTGTTGTGGGTGGTCTGGTCGTTCCTGCTGGCCGGGATGGCCTTTGCCGTCTCACGCCGGTTCGGGTTGTGGCAGACCACGCTACTTACCTGGGTCATGGGCTTCATGATGATGTGGGTCGTCATCTGGAATCTCTCGGTCCTGCCTACCGGAATCCTGCCGATTGCCGTGCCGTTCAGCCTCGTCGAGGCCTTCGGCGCCACGTTCATTTGCCGGAAGCTGGCGCGGACGAGCGGGTAGGCGGGAGCTACTGCCCGCATGGGAACTCACTTACGCGTCAGGCGCGGTGACTTCGGGCCACAGTGTGGGCCGGAGGACGGATGAACCTCGGTTCCCTTGTCAGCGTCAAATAGGGATGGACACCAGGGTAAGAAATCTGACTTTGTTGTACATAGTCCTGATGGTAGCGGGCGCGGCGATACTGGCGTCGTTCGTGTGGCGTAAGCCAAGGTACGTCGTGTCGGCGTCCGGCGCCACCAGCGCCGACAGCATAGCGGCGTACGAGCAACGCGTCGGCGAATTGGCAGCGCGCGTCGACTCGATGAAAGCGGTACTGGCGCGGCGGGGGCCACTGAGCGGGGTCGCCGTTCGCCTCAGGATCTCGCAAGTCGAGCAGCATCTCAACCAACTCAACGAAGCATTGCGGATTTGGCACGATGCGCACGACCAGTATGGGGTAGGTCAAGCCTATCGTGAATGCCTCCTGTTGTACGGAAGTGCCCAGTCCGCCTGCCAGGCGCTGTCCTACGACACGCTGCCACCGGACTCCGAACCGGCACAAGCTAGACCGTAGCTGGCCGCCCTGCCGCTGCCGCGGATGCCTTTTAGATGAGTCGCGGCCGTCGCACCGCCAGGCGGCGGCCCTTCCAGCTGGCCCGGCCCAACAGCACCAGCACCATTGCCCGAATGCCGGTGAGGGCCGACATTGTGGTGATGATCGGGCCGAGCAGGAACAGGTGCCAGGGCAGCGCGAACTTAGCCGAAGCGAGCAACCAGATGCCGGCCTGCAGGAAGAGCGTGGCCAGCGGCACGAGCGGCGCCGAGCTGCCGGCCGCGATTGCCGATGCCGCACTGATGACCGGGTGCCAGGCAATTGTCAGCAGCCAGACCCACACGAACAACGCCACCAGCAGGCGGTAGTTGAACAGGGCGAACAGGTTCTTGCTGAAGCCGTCGACCGCCTCACGCAGCCCGCGATACATCCGCGCGCTCACAAACCGCGTCGCGTCGAGCAGACACCAGCGATAACCTGAGCGCCGCACGGCCTTGGCAATTGCGATGTCCTCGGTCGCATGGTCCTTCACAGCACCGTGCCCGCCCACGGCCGCATAGACTTCACGTCGGAACAACAGGAATTTGCCGTTGGCCGCGGTGAAGGCAACGCTGCGCGGCAGCAGCTTCGTCACGATCAGCGGCAGCAACGACAGTATCGACCACGACATGAACGGGACGGTCAACTGCTCGCCCAGGGTGGGAACGTGATTCCGGGTGACAGCGGTCAGCAGATCGGCGCGCGTCGCCGCTATTGCGCCTACCGCCAGCCGGACCGTCTGCGGCTGGAACACCGTGTCGGCGTCGGTGAAGAACAGCAGCTTGCCCTGCGCGGAGTCCGCGAGTTGCTGGCAGGCCCACGCCTTGCCATTCCAGCCGTCCGGCAGCGGTCGCCCCTCCAGCACGCGCAGCCGCTCAGCCCTCAGTCCGGCGAGCACGGTTGAGGTGCGGTCCTGAGAGTCGTCGTCCAGCACGACCACTTCGAAGTCGCCGTAGTCCTGCGCGAGCAGCGACCGGACACAGGACCCGATGGACTCCTCTTCGTCGCGCGCCGGCACGAGCAGCGACACCTTCGGCCTGCGCGCAGCCGGCGGGAACCAGCCGAGCCGCCGGAGCAGCAGGGCATTGGTGACCGCAATCAGCGCCTGCACGCAGACGAAGCCGAGGATCCGTGGCGAGTCGATCAGCCAGTCGATTATGTTCACGGTGAAGGTCGAGACGACCGGTGCTTGAGCGCAACCACTGCCGCGTTGACGGTCCAGGCGGCAACCAGCGCCGGTTCCGGATGGCGCCAAAGCAGGTACGCAAGCAGGAAGACGAGGGCAACCAGTGTGCTCCAGTCGTCACGGAGTCGGAACACGAGCTTGCACAGGGCGAGCACGCCGCCGAGCAGGCAGGGTGCTTCCCACAGGGTCACGCCCGACCAGACTCCGAACGTCACGGTAATAGCCTTGCCCCCGCGCAGCCGCAGGAACGGCGAGAACGCGTGCCCGAGCACGGGCGCGATCATGACCGCAGCCAGCCACCAGCCGCGGATGCCGAGTAACCAGTAGGCGGCGGCAACCGGCAACCAACCCTTCAGGAAATCGAGCAGCAGCGCCAGGCTGCCGACGACCGGTCCGGCGGCCCGGAATGCGTTGACCGCGCCCGGATTGCCGTCGCCGACCCGGCGCACGTCGCCTCCGGCCAGCCGGGCCAGCCAGGCGGAGAACATCAACGAGCCCGAGAGTAATCCGGCGACCGTCATCAGCAGGCCGCGCAGAACCACGGCTACTCCTCGTCGGATGCCGCGCCGATGTTGAACCGGTGCTCGCTATACACGTCTTCGATGATGATACGGCGGCGCATCAATTCGACGAGGAACTTCAGCCTGAGGTCCATGCTCATGTCGAATCGTACCGGTACCCAGATGCCGTCCACCAGATCATAGTCGAGCACCATGCTCGCGTCGGTGACGACGAAGGGGAGACGCGCGGGCAGGAAACTCATCCGCACCACGTCGAAGCTGTCCTTCAGCACCCAGGCCCGTCCCCGCACGGTCTTGTCCGAGGGAGAGCGCGGCTCGAATCCGACAACCCAGACATCGCGCCCGTGACAGGTGCCCGACGCCATAACCTCGTAGTTGTAGTCCTGCCGCGTGTCGGCGAAGAACGGCATCCTGGAGTCGGTCGCCATCAATCCCTTGCGCCGCAGGTCGGCGATTGCCCGCTCGCGCTCGCGGCCGGCCAGCTCCCGATCGTTCGAGCTGACCGTAAGAAACTCGTGCTGCTGCCGCCTCCCTCCGCGTTCCCACGTCACCTGCCGCGTGCAGCCCAGCACACTGGCTTTCCCGGACTTCAGGTCCTGCTCCTCGTACCGGTAGACCGCATGGTAGCTGACCCCGGCAATCCTGCGGTCCTTTTCTGCCAGGCGCTGGAATACGCGGTCGACAACTGTGTCTTTTCCCACCACTGTGAACGTCAGCAGCAAGACGAGCCAGCTCATGATGGAAGTCTACAACCTGCACCGACCTCGCCAAGTCCGGCGTTCATGGACCACCTGCACCCGGCGTGCATTTGACAGTATGGCCGGCCGTACCTACAATCCCGCGATGAGACTTGAATCCCAGGCCTTGACGGGTGTGGGCTGAATAGAATGTCACTGAGTCCACTCGGACGGGTCACGTACATGACTGGAAATGACCGGCGCCAGCGGTAACTGCGACGTCCTGGTCGTAGGCGCTGGAATGGCGGGGCTCACGGCCGCCGCCTACCTTTCCCGGGCAGGCCTGAAGGTACTGCTGTGTGAGAAAGAGAAGCAGACCGGTGGGCTGGTCAATTCGTTTGAGTACAAGGGTTTCGTTTTCGACGGCGGCATCAGGGCGATTGAGAGCTCCGGGATAGTGCTGCCGATGCTCAGGCAACTGGGGTTGGAGGTCGAGTTCATCCCCAGCGCAGTTTCCATCGGCATCGGCCGGGACGTAATCAGGATATCGTCGCGAGAGAACCTCGGCGACTTCCAAAGACTCCTGGAAAAGCATTTCCCGGAGAACAAGCAGGACATCGTGGGCATCATGGGGGAGATAGAGAAGGTCATGGGATACATGGCGGTGCTGTACGGCATCGACAATCCCCTGTTCCTCGACCTCAAGGGCAACCCGGGATACGTGTTCCGGACAATCCTGCCCTGGCTGCTGCGCTACACGTTGACGATGCCCAAGGTCGCGAAGCTGAACCGCCCGGTGTACGAACACCTGTCCGGCTTCACCAAGAACCGGGCGCTCGTGGACATCATCGCCCAGCACTTCTTCCGCGATACGCCCGCGTTCTTCGCCTTGAGCTACTTCAGCCTTTACCTCGACTACCGCTATCCCAGGGGCGGAACCGGTACGCTTGCCCGCACGATGGAGCGGTTTGTCCTCGCCGCCGGCGGCGTGATAAACACCGGGATCAAGATTACCGGCGTTGCCCCGGGCAAGAACCTGGCAACGGGTGCCGACGGCCGCGTGTATCGTTACCGGAGACTGGTCTGGGCAGCGGACCAGAAAGCCCTGTACCGGTCGATAGACCTGGCGTCAGTGTCGAGCAAGGCGGCTGCTGCCATCCGGGCAAGGGAGCGGGAGCTTGAGGGCAAGGTCGGCGGGGACTCGGTCTTCACGGTCTATATCACGGCGAACCTGGATAAGTCGTACTTCGCCGAGATTGCCAGCGCCCACTTCTTCTACACGCCGTCCGCGGCCGGCCAGTCCAACGCCGACCTCGCCGAGCTTCGCGTTGACAGCGGGGCGGAGTTCACCAGGGACAAACCGAGGATTGTCGTCTGGCTGAAGAGACTCCTGTCGCTCACTACGTACGAGATATCCTGCCCGGTTCTCAGGGACGAGAGCCTCGCGCCCCCGGGGAAGACCGGGCTGATTGTGAGCCTGCTGTTCGACTACTCGCTGGTGAAGCACATCCAGGCAATGGGCTGGTATGACGAGTTCCGCAGGCTGATGTCGGAGGGCATCATCGAAGTGCTGGACGCAAGTATTTACCCCGGGCTCAAGGCTGCCCTCATCGACAGCTTCACTTCGACGCCGCTGACCATTGAGCGAGTGGCGGGAAGCTCCGAGGGTGCAATCACGGGTTGGGCGTTCACCAACGACCCGATGCCGGCCGTGAACAAGCTGCCGCGAATCGCCAGTTCGGTGCTGACGCCGGTGC